>CBFDBL010000404.1:0-6154 GCA_965603035.1 uncultured bacterium | reverse complement strand
CACTCCGTGTGACGATCCTCACACGGAGTGTGAGGGCTGCTCTGCCCCGCCGACTTATGGAGGGTTCTTGTCGGTCAGGACACTAGCGCCCTGAGTCCGGGGTGCCACGCCCGAGCTCGTTTGGGCGTGTCTTCCCGGCGATCCCTGGATGACCCCTGCACGCCCAAACGAGTTTGAGCGTGGCACCCGATACGGCCGACCCGCAGTAGAGAGCAGTCGTCGCACGCCCCGTGACGGCCCTCACGCGGAGAATGTGGAGCAGCAGCGGTGTATCGAGTCTCGGTCGCGCTCGCGGTGGCGCTCTGCGGCCTGGCCGGTGCCGGCGAGACGGTCTGGCAGCGGCGCGCGCTGCGCGCCCGGGCGCCCCGCGGCTACATCGCCGTCGTGACGCTGGCGGCCGCGGGGGCCGAGGCATCGGCCGCCGTCGTCTGCGAGCGCGAGGGCGTCGAGCTGCGCGCCGCACGCGGCCAGTGGCAGGTGCTGGCCGGCGGCCGCACGGCGGGGCAGGGCGCCCTGGCCGGCGACGGCCCCAGGCGCCTGCTCGTCAAGCGCGCGGCCGCCGCCCTCATGGTCGGCGTCGACGACCGCTGGGTCTACGGCCAGGACGTGGCGCCCACGGCGGCGGCGCCGAGCGTGCGCGTCGGCACGGCGGGCGGGTGCCGCGTCGAGACCTTCCGGCTCGTGGCCCGCGAGCCCGTGCGGTTCGCAGACGACTTCCCGGACCCGGAGCCGGGGACGGAGCTGTGGCGTCCGCTGCGCGGGCGGTGGCTGCTCAGCTCGCTGTCGTCGCCGGAGCAGAGCGCGAACCCCGCGGAGCTGGCCGCGGCGTTCGAGGCGATCGACGACGTCGGCTCGCGGGGCCGCACGCGCGAGCGCTACGTCGGGGTCGGCGTGCGGCTGGGGGGCGGGCGCGCGCCCCAGATCATGCGTCTCGCCGGCGACGCGCCCGCGGCGCGGGCCGGCCTCAAGCAGGGCGACGTCATCAAGGCCGTGGACGGCGTCGAGGCCCGCAGCGCCGACCACGCCATGGGCCTGCTGACAGGCCAGCTCGGCGACCGCAAGCGCGTCACCGCCGTCCAGCGGGGCGTCGAGCGCGTGGTCGAGCTGCCCCTCGAGATCGTCGTCTGGGGCAAGACCCGCCGCAACGTGCCCATCCCGCCCGCGAGCGACGACGACCAGGCGCTCATCGCCGCCGGGTATGACTTCTGGACGGACTATCGCCTCGCCTGCGCGGTCCAGACCCGCACGGTCGGGGCCTTCGGCCTCGCCTTCGCCTGCCTCGGGCCGGCCGACTACCACCTGTTCCGGTGGCTCTCGGGCGATCGCGCGGGCGACGGTGTGGGGTGCTGGCAGCTCGTGCGGGTGCGCGGGGGCCTGGAGACGGTGCTCGCGGAGCGCGCGGGCGGCTACTTCGCCAACGATCTGTACGCCATGAGCGTCGCCATCGAGGGCGACAGGCCGGGCGCGGTCCGCGCGGTCGGCGCGGTGGACGGCAGGACGGTGGTCGAGGCGTCCGACGACGCCATCGTGCCCGGCCGGCTCGGCCTGTGGGCCGGGGCGCCCGGCTACGTGTGCTTCGACGACGTGGTCGCCGGCGAGCCGCAGCGGCCCGCCGCCCGCGGCAGCGCCAACCGCGTCCAGCGCCGCGACCCCGTCATGCGCGCCTGGGCCGACCCCGCCTACGCCTGGCAGTACGCAGGCGTCGGCCAGCGCTGGTGGCACAAGGCCGACTTCCACGGCGACGTCGACGTCATCGCACACCCCGTGGACGGCCTGGCCGCCGAGCTCGCCATCGCCGCCGTCCGCCGCGACGAGCTCTCCGGCTACATCTTCCACCTCTCCCAGGACCGCACGCACACGACCCTGCGCCGCGGCGAGCGCAAGGTGGCCGAGAAGCCGGTCGCCGGCCCCGCGCCCAAGGCCGTGACCCTGCGGCGCCAGGGGCCGCGCGTCGAGGTCGAGCTCGACGGCAAGCCGTGGATGGCGTTCCGCGACCCCGAGCCGCTCGGCGGCTGGGCCGTGCGGGTGCGCGGGGTGCTGGTGCGCGACGTGGCGCTGGCGTGCGCGAACGCCGTCGAGTACTACTTCAACCGGGCGCCGACCGAGTGGCACGTGATGGCGGGCCACTGGGAGGTGATGAACCGCTGGGTGTGCGACCCTCGGTGGTCGTTCTTCGGCGGGCGCAGCGAGGGCGCGCTGGCCGTGTGGAGCAAGCGGCGGCTCGAGGGCACCTGCTCGCTCGACGCCTGGGTCGGCGTCATGATGTTCGAGCGCAGCGGCAGCTACGAGAACATGCGCGACGTCGGCCTCACCCTGTGCGGCGACGGCCGCAACCTCGCCAGCGGCTACGCCGTCATCGCCGGCGCCGAGGCCAACCGCAAGACCGCACTCTTCCGCAACGGCCGATGCGTCCTCACCACACGCGACCCCGCGGCACTGCTCGCAGGCCGCAGCAGCAGCCGCGACCAGCTCCGCTCGAAGCACCGAGGCTGGATGCACCTGAAGCTCGCGCGCGAGCGCGACCGCGTCCGCTTCTACGTCTGGGGCCGCCTGGTGCTCGACTACCGCGACCCCGAGCCGCTCGGCGACGGCCACGCCGCGCTCTGGAGCCTCGACAACGGCCTCTTCGTCGGCAAGGCACGGCTCGCCGCCGACCGCCTCGGCCGCCCGGAGCTGTTCGTGCGCCCGTGGTGCACCTTCGCCGACGCCGCGCTCACCAACGACTGCCCAGGGGGCCACGTGCGGATCCTGCGCCAGGGCTCGACCCACGCCGTCACCAACGCCCTCGGCGGAGGCCCCTTCGCCGTCGCCCTGCGGCCCAGGCTCTTCAGCGCCCTCGAGCGGCCCGTCCTCGAGTGCGACATCAAGCTCTCCCCACAGGCCAAGGTCGACCTCTACCTCACCTGCCACGGCCAGCTCTACCGCGTCGTCATCGCAGGGCCGCCCGACGGCTGGACCCCCGCTCAGACCCTCGGCGCCGTCGAGGGCGTCGCCGCCGACCGACAGTGGCACAAGCTCCGCTTCGACCTCCGCGCCGCGCTCCGAGCCAGGCACCCCGACGACCCGCTCCTCATGGTCTGGGACCCGCGCCTCGCCAACCACGCGAACGACGGATACCTGCTCGCCGGCTTCGGGGGCAACGCCGCCGGCACCACCTACTGGCTCCGCAACCTCCGCCTCGCACCTGCTGACGACGCCACCCGCCTCTCCCAACGCCCCGCCAGGCCCCCGGCCGCCGCCAGGCGGCCTTGACGGAGCCCCGGCGAGCCGATACCCTGTGAGCCGGCCCCGCGACCGCCCGCGCGGGGCGAAACCTCCCCAGCGTCGGAAGTGTATCGTGCACAGGGCGTTATGGGCTGCGGGCGGCGACGGGCGGGCCTTGCGTGCCGATGGGCCTGCCCGTTGCAGCATTCCGCCGCCCGGGTGTATCTTAGTGGTTGAGACGAGGTAGATGCACGATCCCGCAGACGGCCACGGCCCCGACGCGACCGACGCCGAGCTTGTGGCAGCGGCCAAGGCGGGGGCCTCCAGCGCCTTCGGGGCGCTGGTCACCCGCTACCAGGGGGTCGCCATCGCCCGTGCGTGGCGCCTGATGGGCGACCGCACGGAGGCCGAGGACGTGGCTCAGGAGGCCTTCATGCGAGCCTTCCGCTCACTGCACCAGCTTCGCAAGCCCGCGGCCTTCGGCCCGTGGCTGCTCAGGAGCGTGAGCAACGCAGCGCGGCGGGCCGCCTCGCGGCGCGCGAAGCGGCCCGGCCCGCTGCCCCTCGACCACCCGAGCCACGGCCCCGAGCCGCGCCATGACGTGCTGGAGGCCGTCGCGGCCCTGCCCGAGGGCGAGCAGCAGGTCATCCACCTGCACTACGCGCTCGGGCACTCCTGCGACGAGATCGCACGCCTGCTCGGCCTCAAGATCGGCTCGGTCACCTCCCGGCTCACCCGGGCACGCCAGCGGCTGCGACGGCTGCTCAGCGAGGATGCATGATGAGTTGCCAGTTCGTCTCCGACCACGTCGATGCCTACGCGCTCGGGCTGCTCGACCCCGCTGGCCGCGAGCGCATCGAGGCCCACGCGGCCCGCTGCGAGGCCTGCCGCCGCCTGCTCGCCGAGGCCCGCGCGACCGACCAGGCCGTGCGCGACGCCCTCGCGTGGGCCGAGCCGGGCCCCGAGTTCGCCGACCGCATCGCCGCCGCCGTGGCGCGGCCCCCGCGGCTCCGCCGCTGGCTCGCCGCCGCCGCCGTCGCCGCGGCCTGCTTCGCGCTCTTCCACGCGCTCTACCGCCCCGAGCCCGTCGAGACCATCGTCTGGCCCCAGCCCCAGCCGACGGTCGCCCCCGCCGACCTCGTGTCGGGCCGGGTGGTGGACGTGCTGGGCCAGGCCAGGGGTCCGCTGGAGGGCGGCGAGTCCTACGTGGCCGTGAGCGATGCGGCGGTGGCCGACGCCCGCGGCCTGTTCCTCATCGCCAGCGGCACCGCCTTCGAGACGGCGCCCGCCGCCGCGGTGGCCATGTCGGTGCACTCGGGCACGGTGCTCGGCCAGGTGAGCCGGGGCGCGGAGGCCGTGCGGGTCGAGCTGGAGCCGGCGTCGGGCGGCGCGGAGGTGCGCACGCGGGGCTGCCAGTTCTACAGCACGACGGTGCCGGGCGAGAGCGGTGCGATCTGCGTGCACGTGTACGCGGGCAGCCTCGAGCTGACCGTGGACCACCGCAAGCTGGCGCTCGGCCAGGGCGACTCGGCGATCGTGGCCGGCGGCGAGCCCGTGGGCTCGACCCGCGAGCAGGTCCAGCGCGTGGAGCGGCTGCGGGAGGCCGTGGAGCCGGCGCTGCTGGCCCGGCGCCGTCGGCTCCAGGGCCAGAGCGACGCCTATGCCCGCCTGGTGGCCGGGCACGCCCAACTGGCCGCGCTCGACGCCGCCGAGGCCGCACTCGACCGGCTCGACCGGCTGCGCGAGACCGCCAACGACGAACTCGGGCGCATGGTCCTGGTGGCCAGCGCCACGCGATAGGGACGTGATAAGGGGCCGACGACGGGGGAGCGCCGAGAGCCCTGCGGCGAGGGTAGTTGCCGCGGGGGCTGTGGCGAGCCCGGTCGGGGCCTTGGCCTGGCTGCTCGGCAGGGACGAGCGGCCGCCGCACGGGACGTGATGGAGAAGGAGGACGGCGATGCGTAAGCAGTGGATCGTGGGTCTGGTGGTGGTGCTGCCTGGGCCGGCGGGCCGCCAGACCGGGGCGGTGACCGGGGCGGCGACCGGCGCGGCGGGGATCGTCGCGGCGGGGACCGTCGCGGCGGCGACATGCGCGCGAGGATGATGCAGGCGATGGGCCGCGGCGGCCGCGGCGACGAGACCAACGTCTTCGAGACGGCGCGGCGCCTCACCGAGCTGGACGAGGAGAAGCAGGGCGCGCTCCAGATCCTCGACGACCAGCACGCCCTCGAGCAGGCCGAGGCCATCGCCGAGCTCAACCGCCAGCTCAACAAGAAGTACATGGCGCTCGTCCTCGAGCTCCTGCCCGAGGCCGACAAGCCGAAGTACGAGAAGGTCATCGCGGCCATGATGGAGCGCGACGAGGCCCGCGCCGCCGCGCGCAAGGCCCTCGTCACCGTGCTCGAGGAGGTCCGCACCAAGCAGGGCGCCGAGCGCCAGGGACCCATCGACGCCGTGCCCTTCGGCAAGACCGACATCATCCGGCGCTACTTCAAGCTCTCCGACGACCAGCGCGCCCAGGCCGACGAGCTGCGCCGCGACGGCTTCGCCGCCATGCGCGAGGAGATGCGCGACATCGAGCGGCCCGCCGACTTCCGCGACCCGGCGGCCCTCCAGACCTTCATCGCCGCCATGCGCAAGGCACGCAGCAACGTCGATGCCCAGGCCGCTGAGGGCATGGCGAAGGTCCTCGACGAGAAGCAGAAGGCCGACTACGACGTCGCCGCGAAGGCCTACGACGACTACCAGGCCAAGATCGAGGAGATCGACAAGGCCTACGAGGCCGCACTCGTCGCCGCCGTCGGCGAGGAGAAGGCCAAGGAGCTCCAGCAGCGCCGGCCCATGTTCGGCGGCTTCCGCGGCCGCCAGCCGGGCGGAGGCGACAGGCGCCCCCAGGGCGGCGGCGAACGGCCCGCCCGAGGCGCCGACTTCTAGACACACCCCAGGATGG
>CBFDBL010000403.1:0-6164 GCA_965603035.1 uncultured bacterium | reverse complement strand
GGAGGGCCCGGCGTCCGCCGCAGCAGGCTCTCGGGCGGCAATCGGGGATCGGGCCTCGGACAGGCTCATCCCACCGGCCCCCAGGTCACGTAGCGGCCGCGCCGCCGCTTGACCATCACGGCGCCGAAGCGCTTCCAGTCCTCGCGCCGGAGCACGGCGAGCGGGTCGTCGGGCGGGCTGCGGCGCTCGCGGGGCCGCAGCAGCTCGGCGCCGAAGGGGTCGAGCTCGATCGAGCGATGGCGGAAGAAGACGTCGTAGACCACGGGCCCGACCTTCGGCGCCTCGACCTCGTGCTGGACGAACAGCAGCACCTCGTCGCTCGGGATGTCCACCAGCTCCATCGCGTGCGGCTCCCGGCCGTGCGAGCCAGGGCACTGGCCGCCCTGCTGCTCCTCGAACGCGCGGGCGCACTCCGGGCAGAGGAACAGGTGGCAGCGGTCGCACATCCGCCAGCCCTCGAGGATGGCCTGGCTGAGCAGCATCTTGCCGCCGTGCCCCAGGCAGCGGATCGAGATGAGCGAGATGTCGGTGGCCATCGGGGTCACTTCCGAACGGTCACGGGTCACAGGGCGATGCGGAGCATGTGATGCGTGGTGATCGGAGAAGGAAAGACGGGCGGCAGCGGGGTCTGGTCACGCATCACGAATCACGCATCACGTCACAGGATGAGCGCCTTGGCCTGCTCGGCGATCTCCTTCTGGGCGGCGTCGTCGAGCTCGAGGGCCGTGCGGCAGTCGAGGTGGACGGTGCCGCGGCTGCGGCGGACGTAGCCGAGGTAGTCGAGCCGCCGCAGGACGGTCTGGAGCTGGTGCTCGGTGAGGTACTCGCGGCCGACGAGGATCTCGCGGACCTCCTCCATGGTGGCGCAGCGCCTGCGGCCGCTCCCGTGCACGAGGTGGATGAGCAGGCCGAGCACGCCCTGCTCGCGGTCGCGCAGCTCGGTGGGGCCGCCGTGCAGCGCGGTGAGGCAGACCCAGGTGTCGCCAGCTCGTCGGTAGTCGCGCAGGTCGAGCCCCATGCCCGCGGCCCTGTCGGCGAGCTTGTGGAGCAGGAACTCGAGGGCCTCGTCGTCGATGCGGAGGGCCTCGCGAATGCGGCGCTTCGAGGCGCCGACGGCCAGGCGCCCGCCCTCCTCGCGCCAGCGCGCCGTCAGGACGGCGACGAGCTGCGGGAGCAGGCTCTCGTCGGCTGCCTGGGCCTCGGGCTGCTCGTCGGTCGGTTCGCGGTCATCCATCGCGCTTCGCCTGCCGCCTGGGCTTGAGGGCGACGGCCACGGCCCGCGCGCGCCCGCGGGCGCCGCTGCCCTCCCGAATGTCGATGCCCCCGCCGGGGCGCAGCACCACCACCACCTCGCCGCGACGCGAGAGCTGCGACAGCAGGTCGGCCTCCGTGCTCGTGATCGCCCCGGCCAGCTCGCCCGGGCCGAACCGGCGGCCGACCAGCCGCTCCTTCACCTCGCCCCGCAGCCGCTCGAGCTCCGCCTCGTCCACCTCGCGCAGCCGCACGCGGTGCTCGCTGTCGTCGAGCTCCGCCGCCGCCGCTGCCACCTCGCCGACCGCCTCGACCGCCTCGGTCTGGTAGTTCACCGACGCGAGCAGGCCCAGGGTCCTCAGCTCGCCTGGCGCGTGCAGGAAGACGACGGGCCTGGCCCGCACGGCGACCTCGAAGCCCAGGCGCCGCAGGCGCACGCTGCCCGGCAGGTTCGAGAGCAGACGGCGGGTGTCGCGGCGGACCTGCATCTCGGCCAGGGACCGGTAGGTGATCCCGTCGAGGTTCCGCTCCGTGGTCGTGTGGAGCCGCTCGCCGAAGGGGGCGACGCTCTGACGGTCGCCCTCGGACTCGGCCAGCGCCAGCACGTCGCCTCGCTTGAGGCAGCGCTGGTACTTGTGGGCGATGTCCCACAGCCGCGCGAGCATCTGCTCGTCAGCCTGCGGGTCCTTGGCGTCGCTGTCCACGGAGCCTTGCCTCGACCAGGACGATGTGGCTGATCAGCTCGTTCTCCTCGAGCCCGAACGCCTCGGGGCACAAGAGGACGAACTGGGGGACGAATCGCGGCTGCACCCGCGAGGTCATCTCGAAGGTCTTGCGGACGATGTCGAAGGCGGCCGCGGCGTTGGTCTTGTCGAGCCGCTGGGTGAACTCGTCGATGGCGTGCACGGGCGAGTCGGTCAGGGTGTGGAGGGCCATGATGAGGGCCTCGGTGCACAGGACTTTCTCGCCGCCGCTGAGCTCGCGGTAGTCGAGCCACTGGGGCCCCTTGGTGCGGGCGCGGATGGCGAGCTCGGCCTTCTCGGGCTTCTCGACGTGTGCGACCTCGAGGCGGACGTCGCGGAAGGCGCCGTCGAGCAGCAGCGCCCGCATGACGTGCGAGAGGCTGTCGATCATGGCCTTCACCTCGCGCTGCCAGATCTCGCGGCGCTCGCCCACGTCGGCCTGGAGCTGCTCGATGTGTGCGGAGCGCTCGGCGACGTAGGCCTCGAGCTGCTCGAGCTCCTCCTCCTTGCGCCGCAGGTTGTCCTCGTCCACCGTCTGGCCGACGATGGCGTCGAGCTTGCCCTTGATCTCGCTTCGCTCCTGCGCCACGAGCGACGTGGTGCGGATCTCGGGGGGCCGCTCGCCGACGGCGCCCGCCTCGGCAGCGGCGCCGTCGAGCTGCTCGCTCACCGCGGCCATCTCGTCGCGGAAGCGCGCGACCACCTTCTCCTCCTCGTCCATCAGGGTCTGGCACCGGACCGTCTCGGCCTGGAGGTCGCGCGCGGCGGCCTGGAGCTCGTCGATGTCGGTCGCCGTGGGCTGCTCGGTCTCGACGAGCTGGTCGATGGCCCTCTGGAGCACCTGGATCTGGTGGAGCAGGCGCGCGTCGTCGGCGGCCATCTCGTGGGTGCGTGCGGTCAGTGCGGCGATGCGCTCCTCGACGGTGCGCAGCCGCTCCATGACCTGGGGTCGGATGCCCAGCTCGCGGAGGCTGGCCTCCATCTCGCGCGCCTGGGTGGCGAGCTCGGCGTGGCGCAGCAGCAGGTCGCGCTGGCGGGCCTCGAGGCGCCGCAGGTCGGCCGGGGGGCCGCTCTGCCCCGGCTCGCCGACGAGCGGCGTTCCCAGCGGGGTGGTGATGGGCGCGGGCGGCCGCGTGAAGCCGCCGAAGGCGGTGTAGTAGCTCTGGCAGTCGCGCGTCAGCACGGCGCGGCCGCGGGCCTCGGCGTAGTCGGTGAGCGCGTTGGCGTCGGCCCCGCTCTCCGCCACGGCGCCCCGGACGACCCTCCGCAGGAAGGCCATGGAGCGCGGCTCGCCCTCAAGCAGCTCGACGGCGAGCGCGTGGACGCAGCCGGGCATCCGCCCGCGGCGCTGCCGCGGCTGCTCGTCGCTGTGGCGGGCGATGATGATCGGCGGCTTGCGGCCGGGGAACGTCGTGTCGAAGAGCGCCTTGGCCGCCGTGTAGGCGTCGCGGTCGCAGGCGATGAACGCGAACAGGTGACGCCCCGCCAGCCGCCTGGCGGGGCGTTCCCAGCTCTCCTCGCCCGGCTTGATGCCGACGAGCGACACGACGGGCCCGACGATCCGTCCCGCCATGCCGCCCTCGGCGACGGCTTGCGCGAAGCGGATGCTGCCGCCGATCATGTCGAGCTCGGCCCGCGTCGTGCCGCCGGTGACGAGCCGCTCGGCGGCCTCGGGCTCCAGATCGTCGCTGGCGGCGTGGATCTCGGCGGCCACGCTCTCGGCCTCGAGCAGCACCCGCCGCATCTCGCGCTCGACGGCCACGATCTCGCGCTGGCGCTCGTGGAAGAGCTGGCGCTTCTCGCCGCCCTCGTCGGCCTCGACCCGCTCGCCGAGGTCGTCGCGCTCGGCCTCCAGCCGCACCAGCTCGGCCCTCCCCTCGTCGAGGCTGCGCTGGAGCCCGAGACGCCGGCCGACCAGGCGCTCGAGCGTGCCCCGCTCGCGCGTGATGGTCGCGCGGCTCTCGGTGGCCTGGCGCTGGCGCTCCGCGATGTCGGCCTCGGTACGGCTCAGGGCCTCCTCGGCGTCGCCGAGCGACGTGCGGTAGCGCGCGAGCCGCTCCTCCGCCCGCCCGGTGCGGGCCAGGAGCCCGTCGCGGACGGCCTCGTGGTCGCGCACGAGGGCCCAGGCATGCTCGAGGCACAGGGCGGCGTGCTGCTCGAGGTACTTGCTGCGCTCGCGGATGATCTCGAGCCGCTCGCGGATGGACGCGACGAGCTCGCGCTCCCACTTGAGCTTCTGCTCGAGCGGGCGTGCCTGGCGGGCGGCGTCGTCGAGGTGGACGAGCGCCTGGCGCAGGTCGTCGAGGTACTGGAGGCGGCCGGTGGCCTCGAGCAGGCTTTCGAGCTTGCGGCGGCCGCTCTCGCCGGCAAACACGTCCACGACGCCCTCCTCGGTGAAGGCGAGGCGGTTGGCGGCCTGGATGTTGACGCTGCGGAACAGATCGCGCATCTGGCGGCCGGAGAGGCGCGTGCCAGGGCCTTCGGTCTCGGAGCCGGCCACGCGGTACTGGACGCTGCCCGAGTGGGTGACGCGGCACAGGATGCGGACCACGTCGTGGTCGAGTGCCCGTGCGAGCTCCTCGTGGGGCGGCTTGAGCAGGCGGTGGCCGTCGAGGACGGGGTTGCGGACCTCGAGGGTGATGCGAGCGTCGCTGCCCAGGGGTCCGATGCACGAGGCCATGCCGCGCGCGCGGCTCGGCGAGGGGTGGACGCCGAGTGCGAGTCGCAGGGCCTCGAGGATCTGCGTCTTGCCCGAGCCGTTGGCGCCCGTCAGCAGCAGGATCGGGCGCTCGGCCAGGTCCACGTGGGTGTCGGCGTGGAGCTTGTAGTTCCAGAGGCTGAGCCTGGTCAGCAGTAGGAGCCGGTCGGCCATCGCAACTCCGCCGCCGCGGCCGAGGCCGCGGCCCCACGCCACACGCGGGGACAGCAGGATTCGGGATACCAGCAGGAGGGCTTGCATCCGGGCCACAGGCGCGGCACCGCAGTTCCTTCTCTGGATGTCCGCAATCTACCACCGCGCGGGCGCGTTGTCAAACCGATCCTCGGGCTCGCCCCCGAGCCGCGCAGCAGCACCCCGGTGCCGCCGGTCGTGACGCCGCGCGCGTCAGACCTCGTCGATCTCGACGGTCCTGCCCTGCTCGATCGAGCGGACGGCGGCCTCGATGATCTGGGTGGCCGCGATGCCGTCGTCCACGGTCGCCAGCGGCGTGGCGCCGTCGAGGATGCAATCGACGAAGTGGTAGATGGGCATGACGACGAAGCCGAAGGGCCGGCCGTGGGCGTCCTGGAGGCCGCTGATCATCGGGGTGACGTACTCCTTCGGCGTCGAGACCGACACGCCCTGGCTCGTGGCGACCGCCTGGCACGTGGACCGGGTGCCGACGAGGTTGACCCGGAAGTCGATGAGGTTGGGCCAGGTCTTCGGCATGATCCAGCAGGTCTCGATCGTGGCGAAGCAGCGCTCGAACTCGACGAGGGCCTGGATGGCGTCGTAGGTGTCGGCGCCGCGCCGCTTCAGCACACCCTTCGAGCCGACGGCGTGGACGCGCAGGGCCCGCTGGCAGCCCGTCAGCCACCGCACGATGTCCACCGTGTGCGGCATGAGGAACCACTGGGGCCCGCTCTTGCCCGACCACGCGAGCATGCCGAAGGGGATGGTGACGGGGTTCGACAGGCGGGCGTAGGCCATCACCGGCTTGCCGAGCTCGCCGGCGTCGATGCGCGCCTTGATCGCCAGGAAGGCGGGGTTCCAGCGGTTGTGGAAGTCCACCATCACGGTCCGCTTCTTCTTGCGTGCGAGCGCGGCGATCTGGCGTGCCTCGGCGGTCGCGGTGGTCAGCGGCTTCTCGATGAGCAGGTGCTTGCCGGCCTCGAGCAGGGCGAGGGCCGTGTCGGTGTGGGCGAAGTCGGGCGTGGCGATCGACACGGCCTTGATCGAGCGGTCGCGCGCGATGTCGTCGAGGGAGTCGGCCACCTCGAGGCCGTAGGCCTTCGCGACGGCCTTCGCCCGCTTGCGGTTGAGGTCGAACACGGCGACGCACCGCGCCCGCGGGCACTCGGCATAGGCCTTCAGATGGTTCTCGCCGAACAGCCCGCAGCCGACGATCGCGGTCTTCAAGACCTTCATACGACAGCCCTCCTGGCAATCCACGACCTCAGGACGAACTCGCT
>CBFDBL010000402.1:0-6167 GCA_965603035.1 uncultured bacterium | reverse complement strand
GAGAGAGAAAGGTTCCTGGGACCTTTCCCGTTCCTGGCCCGGCGACCGCAAGCGCAAGAAGACGCCCAGGCCCTCGAAGTGACTCATCCGCCGCGCGAGACGAAGCGCAGCGCGATGTCGTTGGCGAACGGCGGCGAGGTGAGCTGGACGGGGCCGCCAGGGTGCTTGAGGGTCTCGGTCTTGGCGGTCTCGCCTGTCTTCGTATCCACCCACTCCGCCTGGTAGCTGCCGCCGGGCAGCCTCAGCTCGATGGTGGCCTGGAGCTTGGCTCGCTGGTGGTCGCGGATGCGCTTGGGCTTGCGGGGCAGCGGGACGTGGAGGTAGAGGGCGTAGGCCCTGCCGGGCTCGGCGAGGGCGCAGGCGGTCAGCTTCGGCTCGACGCTCGCGATCACCTTGGGGTCGGGCCGCATCCTGACGACGTCGAAGCCGTCGAGGAAGCGCTTGAGGATGCCGAGCTGCTTGCGGAGCGCCGGGCTGCCGCCGCCTGGCGAGCGGTAGGTGAGGAACGTGCCGTCGGGGTGGGCGGGGGTGAACGAGTAGTCGAGGTTGTTGTAGAGGCCGCCGCCGGCGAGCAGGAAGTCCCAGCCCTCGGTGCGGTAGAGCAGGTCGTGGCGGCCGCGGAAGCCGGTTTCGTTCTCGCCGATGACCTTGCCGAAGCGGTAGTTCATCGCGACGACGTCGGGCGGGACGCAGTAGTGGAAGTTGAGGATCGACACGGCGGGATGGGGCTTGACGACTCGCTTGCGGCCGTTGGCGATGTTGAGCGAGACGAGGTGCTTGTGGGGCAGGGCCTTCTCGGCCTCGACGATGGTGTCGATGACCCGGTGCTGCCAGGCCATGGTCACGCCGCCGAAGTAGGGCTCGTTGCAGACCTCGAAGTAGAGGTTGTCGTAACGGCTCAGCTCCGCGACCATCTTGCGGACGAAGGCGAGCTGGACCTCGACGAGCCGCTTGTGCCTGAGCGTGAGGCACTCGGTGCGCTTACAGCGGCCGATGCCCTGGACGTTGTTCGCCGCGTTCATCGGCGAGACGGCCCACAGCTCGTCGCGGTAGAGCGGGCAGAAGAGGGTCATCTCGACCACGACGCCGCACGCGCTCGCCTTCGCCATCAGCCTGTGGAGGCGCTGGAAGTAGGCGGGGTCGAAGCGGGTCAGGTCGAACTTGCCGCCGCCGTCGGCATAGCCCGGCTGGTCGCTGCGCGCCCAGGGGCAGGCGTAGCGGCCCGGCTTGGGCGCCAGCGGGTTGTCGGTGATGCCGAACGACTTCGCCACCTCGCGATAGGTGCCCGAGAACACGCGCGTGTGGTTCAGCCCGTCGGCCCTCAGCGCGTCGAAGTAGCGGGCGAAGTCGAAGTCGAGGTTGAGCAGGCAGCCGTAGTGCTCGCCCGAGGTCACGAGGATGGTCGGCTCCCCGCGCCAGAGGAAGTAGTGGCCGTTCTTCGGATGCAGCGAGATCGGCTCCATGGCATTCCCGGCCCGCAGGCCGGCTCCCGAGACCAGGGTCCCAAGCACCGCCAGCACGAGGCGTCTCACCATGCGTTTCCCGCTCATTCTCGCCCTCCAGCCCCGCAGGGCCGGCAGCATTGTGCCCGAAGACCCGCGCGTCAAGTCGCGCGACGGCGCTCGCTGTCCTCGCACGGCCATCATCGGTATACTGGCACGTGTCTGACCGGCGGAGACCGACGACAGCCAGGAGACCTCGATGCAGATGCAGCTTGCGTTCGCGGCCGCCGCAGTGTGCCTCGCGGCGACGGCGATCGCCGGCGGCGCCGTGCCCCAGCCGTGGCGCGAGACGGACGATGTCGTCGACGGCTGGGACTGGTCGCTCCCGCCAGGCGTCGAGCCCGACCCGAGCAGCGGCATCCTCGTCAACGAGCGAAAGGTCGGCCCCGACTTCCCAGGCCGACTGAGCCGACAGGTGAACTGGAGCTGGCGACTGCTCGAGCCCGAGGAGGGGCGCTTCGACTTCGAGCCGCTGCGCAAGGCGGTGCTCGAGACGTCGCGGAAAGGGAAGTACGCCGTCGAGCTCCATGTCCGCGCCTCGGTGTGGGAGCTGCGCCACTTCCCCGACGAGGCCGACTACCCCAAGGGCTGGGAGCGCCACAAGGAGCGGTCGGCCACCGCGCCCCGATGGCTCAAGCGGTACGGCATCCCGCTCAGGGAGATGCGCAAGCGCGGCAAGGACAACATCGGCACGCCCTTTCAGGTCGTGAACCTGGATATCTGGCACCCCGACTATCACCGCCGCTACGTGCGGATGCTCCGCAAGCTCGGCGAGAGCGGCATCCCCAGGATGCCCGAGGCCACCTGGGTGTTCGTGCACCTGTGGTCGAGCTCGCGCGGCGAGGAGGGCGCGGGGCCGCCCGCGGGCGACCCGAGGCGCAAGCTGTTCGAGGAGCGGCTGCGTGCCTGGGCCGCGGCGTGCGAGGGCGTCGAGCGCAAGCTCTGCATCGTCTCTCACAACGAGGCCGACCTCGCGCTCGCCACGAGGCTGGGCATGGGCCAGCGCAACGGCTTCGTCGAGATGTACATGATGCACTGCGACAACCCCACCCTCGGCCAGAGCGTGGACCCCGACGGCTACCTGGTCGCCGACGAGGCCTGCCCGCTCATCGCCGAGAACCGCGCGAGCGGCGACGAGAACGAGGAGTACGTGCCCGCCGCCCACGTCGCACGCTTCGGGCCGGTGAGCGGCTGGCCACACCGCTACCGCGAGTCGATGCTCCGCGTGCTCCAGATGCGCCGCAACTTCATCTGGGCCGAGGGCGGCCCCGACCTCGTGGACCCGCCGCTGCTGTGCTACGTCGCCCTCGAGCTCGGCAGGAACCGACGCACCGCGCCCGACGCCTGGTGCTACCTGCGCGAGAGCGTCATCGGCCGAGGCCAGCGGGCCAGGCCCGTCAAGAACTTCGAGCGCTGGCTCTACCAGCGCGACCGCCCAGGCGGCCGCACCGTCGCCGCCGAGAAGGTCGCCGTCCAGAGGCAGATCGGCCACCACCCCGTCCACCAGTACGACTACACCGCACGCCGCACCGACAGGGCGGACGGGCAGGTAGTAATCGCCTTCTCGCTCGACGATGGTTTCCTGGGCGCTCGGCCCGATCCGGTCGCGGTCAAGATCACCTACCGCGACAGGGGCGACGCCCGCTGGGCCTTGGTCTACGCCACGCCAAAGGGCGAGCAGCGCAAGACGATGACGTGCGGCGACACGGGCAAGGTGCGCACCGCGACGTTCTTCCTGCCGGGCGCGCGGTTCGTCGCGGAAGGCATGGTCCCCGACTTCCGCATCGAGGCGCTCGACGGCGACGCCGTCATCTCGTTCGTGCGGGTCATCAAGCTGAAGGGCGAGGGACGGTGAAGCGGGCTCTGATCCCCATCGGCATCGTCGCGGCGCTCGCCGTGCTGGGCTGGGCCAGCTACTGGCGCGGCAGCACGGGCGGGGAGGTGACCCTGCGCTACTGGAACGGGTTCACCGGCCCCGACGGCCGCACGATGCTTCGGATCGTCAAGGAGTTCAACGAGTCGAACCCCGACGTGCACGTGCTGATGCAGCGGATGGACTGGCACACCTACTACAGCAAGGTGTTCGTCGCGCGGCTCGGCGGGCGCGGGCCGGACGTGCTGGTGGCCCACATCGACGTGCTGCCGCGTTTCGCGCGGGCGAACATCCTGCGGCCCGTGGACGACCTGGTCGGCGGGCCGGGCGGCATCGACCCCGAGGACATCGACGGCTGGGAGGAAACGGAGTTCGACGGCCGGCACATCGGCATCCCGCTCGACATCCACCTGATGGGGCTCTACTACAACGCGGGCCTGCTGCGCGAGGCGGGGGTGGAGCCGCCGACGACGCGCGCGGAGTTCCTCGACGCGGCCCGCAAGCTGACCCGCGACCTCGACGGCGACGGCGCGGTGGACCAGTGGGGCTTCTCGTTCACCAACTGGCGCAACGACGTCTACCTGCTCATCAGCCAGTGGGGCGGCCGCTTCTTCACCGAGGACGGGAGCCGTAGCGCGCTCGACGACCCCGCGAACGTCGCGGCGCTCGAGTTCGCCGTCGATCTCATCTTCAAGCATCGCGTGTGCGCGCCCATGGGCCACGAGGGCGCCGCGTTCCAGGGCTTCCGCCGCGGCGAGGTCGCCATGGTCTTCGAGGGCATCTGGATGCTGCCCGCGCTCGAGCGCCAGATGGAGTCGGCCCGCGCCCGCGGCCAGCCGGTCGAGTTCGACGGCGCGCCGCTTCCGCTGCTCGGCGACCGCCGCGTCGCCTGGGGCAGCTCGCACACCCTGTGCCTGCGCAGCGACCTGGGCGGCAGGAAGCTCGCGGCCGCGCGGCGCTTCCTCGAGTTCCTCTCCGACCACAGCCTCGACTGGGCCGAGGGGGGCCAGGTGCCCGCGCGCCGCTCGCTGCGGGCCACCGCGCGCTTCGGGGCGATGGGGATCCAGAGCCGGTTCGGCTCCCAGGTCCCCCACAGGCGCTTCCCGCCGCGGGTGCCCTTCATCTTCGAGTTCCACAGCGCCTTCGCCGAGGCGGTCGAGCTGGCGCTCCGCGGCCGCATGGCGCCTGCCGAGGCGCTGCGCCGGGCGTCCGAGGCGGTCGACCGCGTCATCGCGCGCGACCGCCGCATCCACGCCCAGGCGGCCGAGGAGGGCGGCTGATGCGCGCGCGCAGGCTCCTGCGCCGGCTGCCCGGCTACCTGTTCGTCGCGCCGTACCTGCTGCTGTTCCTCGGCTTCGTCGTGCTGCCGCTGTTCTTCGGGCTCGGGCTGAGCTTCTGCCGCTGGGAGATGCTCTCGCCGCTGGGACCGCGGTTCGCAGGGCTGGGCAACTACCGCGAGGCATTGGGCGACGCGAACTTCTGGCGCGCGATGCGCGCCACGGGCCTGTTCGTGGCGATGGCGGTGCCGCTGACGATCGTGCTGGCCATGACGGTCGCGCTCGGGCTGGCGTCGCTGCGTCGGCGCCAGGGGCTCTACCGCGCCGCGGTGTTCCTGCCCGGCATGATCACGGTGAGCGTGGCGGGCCTGCTGTGGCGGTGGTTCTACTCGCGGGGCGGGCTGTTCAACGCGCTTCTCGAGCACGTGGGCGTCGCGGTCCCCTGGCTCACCGAGCCGCTGTTCGCCATGCCGTCGGTGGTGCTGATGACGCTGTGGTGGACGGTCGGCGGCCCGTCGATCATCCTGCTCGCGGGCCTCAAGCAGATCCCCGACACCTACTACGAGGCGGCCGCCATCGACGGCGCGACCCCGTGGCAGCGCTTCCGCCACATCACCCTGCCGCTGCTGCGCCCCGTCCTGCTGTTCGTGGTGGTGATGAACATCATCGGGTCCTTCCAGGTCTTCGGCCAGACCTTCGTCATGACACGCGGCGGCCCGGTGTTCGCGACGCGCGTGCTCGTGCAGTACATCTACGAGACCGCCTTCAACTTCTACCGCATGGGCTACGGCGCCGCCATGAGCTGGCTGCTGTTCCTCGTCATCGCCGTCTTCGCCTTCCTCCAGTTCCGACTCATGCGGGAGCGATGACCTATGACGCAGCGCGGCGGATGGTGGAGAGAGCCGGTCGTCGCCGCGGCCGCGCTCGTCTTCGTGCTGCCGGTGGCCGTCATCTTCGTCACGGCCTTCAAGCCGCACAGCGAGATCGTCCACTTCGAGCGAGTGCTGCCCCGGCACTGGACGGCCGAGAACTTCGCGGAGATCCTCGGGAACGCCGAGGAGATCCCGATCTCCCGCTGGTTCCTCAACTCGCTGTTCATCTCGTCGAGCATCACCGCGCTGGTGCTGACGGTCGCGTCGCTCGCGGCCTACGGCCTGGCGCGGCTCGACCTGCCGGGCCGGCGGTGGGTGTTCGTCGTCATCGTCGCGACGATGATGGTGCCTGGGCAGATCCTGCTGGTGCCCGTCTACCTGATCCTCAACGCGCTCGGGTGGCTGGACACGCCCGCGGCGCTGATCGTGCCGGCGGGCTCGGGCGCCTTCGGCGTGTTCCTGCTCCACCAGTTCTTCAAGCGGATCCCCCGCGAGCTCGAGGAGGCGGCGGCGCTCGACGGCTGCTCGCCGCTGGGCATCTACTGGCACGTGATCCTGCCGCTGTCGCGGCCCGCGCTCGCCACCCTCGGCATCTTCACCTTCGTTGGCTCCTGGAACGGCTTCCTCGCGCCCCTCGTGTTCC
>CBFDBL010000401.1:0-6179 GCA_965603035.1 uncultured bacterium | reverse complement strand
CGCGACGCAGACCATGGCCGAGAGCGCCGCGGTCTGCCCGTAGTGCATGAAGTTGTACAGGCGCACGAGCACCGGCGTCATCTGCGACGGCGCCAGCAGCGACGACGCCGTCAGCTCGAAGTAGCCCCACCACAGGAGCACGAACCCCACCCAGAACTGCCCGCGACGGCGCAGCTCCCACAGCATCCGCCGCGACCGCCGCGCCACCGCCTGCGACGACGAGACCCCCAGCAGCGCCGCCGCGTGCGACGCCACCGCAGGCCGCGAGACCGCCAGCAGCGCCCGAAGCAGCAGCGCGTAGGGGAACAGCAGCAGCCCCAGCGCCACCGCCAGCGGCAGCGGCGTGTCGTAGGCCGACCGCAGACCCGGGAGCTGGAACGCGGCCAGCACCGCCAGCGCGAGCAGAAGCCCGCCAAGCAGACCCGGCACGCACAGCACGAACGCGCGCAGCAGCGCCCACCGCCACGACCCGCCGCGCCGCACCGAGCGGATGAACGCGCCGGCCGCCAGGTAGCCGAGCAGGGCCGCGACGAGCGCGAAGCCCAGGCCCGCCGCGATGTCCCAGCCCAGGCTCAGCGTCTGCGCCATCACGCCGAGCCCACCCACCGTCCCGCGCAGCACGACCAGCACCGGCGCCACCGTCACCGCGCCCAGCGCCAGCGCCAGGTACGCCCACACCAGCCCCGCCGCCGCGCGCGGCAGGCGAACGCGCCGGCCCGACGTGGGACGCGCCGGCGCGCGCGTCGAGAAGAGCACCGCCAGCACCACCAGAAGCAGTCCCCCTGCACACCCCAGCGCCGGCAGCGCCAGACGCAGCGACGCCGCCAGCGACAGCCCACCCACCTGCGCGTCGAACAGCGATACCGTCCACGTCCCCACCCCGAGCAGCGACGCCATCTCGAACTCGCCGAAGGCCAGCAGAAACACCACGGCGAACCCCACGGCCGCCGCGCGACCCGGCCCGCGCAGCCAGAAGCCGAGCTTCGACGCCGCACGACGCACGCTGAGCCGGCGAAGCAACCGGTGGCAGTGCAGCGCCTCGGGCGCGAGCGGCGTCGGCGCGAAGTAGAGCGCCAGCGTCGCCACCGGCGCCAGCTTCAGCCACACCAGGGCGCCGTAGAGCGCCTCGTTCCAGCCCGGGTGCCGCACCAGCGACAGCGAGAGCCGCGACCAGCCGTAGCCCACGAGCACCACCGGCGTCAGCAGCGGCGCCACGTGCACCGCCCACAGCACCCGCTCGAGCCGGCGCGGCGCCGACGCGACGCGCGCGCGCACCAGAGCCGCGACGAGCACCGCCGCCGCCGCCACCCCCGCGCTCCGCAGCAGCGCCCAGCCGCAGTCCGCCGCCAGCGTCATTGGACATAGATCCCCTTGAGCCAGGCCAGGCACTCGGCGCGCGCAGGGCCGAGACCGCTCAGCGGCACCCCGTCGGCCACCCACGACTTCAGGAGCCGCACCTCCTTGCTGAGCCGGCTGTCGTCGGCAGGGCCGAGCGGCACCTGGCGGGCCGTCGACGCCGCGAGCGCCAGCTCGCACTGCTCGGAGAGCAGATAGGCGACCAGCGCCTGCGCCTGCTCGAGGCGCCGGGTGCCCTGGATGACGGCGACGGTGTTGGGCATGCACAGAGTCGCGCCGTCGTCGAGGCGGACGGGCAGCATGGCGACGGGCTCGCCTTCGTCCAGCGCGACGAAGAAGTCGTCGGTGTCGGTGAACCCCAGGTCGCAGACGCCCTTGGCCACGAGGTCCTTGACGTGGGCGTTGCCGGTGGCCTCGACGATCTGGCGCTCGCGGCAGCTCGCGTGCCAGGCCTTGAGCTTCTCGGGCCCCCAGCGCTGCCACAGCACGCTGTAGTGGGTGAGGGTGGTGCCGTAGAGCGGCTTGGCGATGGCCACGCGGGACAGGTCGTCGCTCTCGAGGCGCGCCTTCACCGACTCGGGCGTGGGCTCCAGCTTCTGGGTGTTGATGATGTAGACGCGGAAGCGTGCGGCGAAGCCGACCCAGTGGCCCTCGGGGTCCTTGAACTGGGCGGGGATGCGGTCGAAGCCGGGCCCCTTGCAGGGCTGGAGGATGCCGCGCTGCTGGAGGTCGAGTGTGCCGAGGAGCTGGTTGTTCCAGAAGGCGTCGCAGCGTGCGTTGGGGTGCTCGCGGATGAGCCGCTCGACGAGGCCGAGCGACTTGGTGGCCTCGGTGTCGAAGACGGGGCGGACGTGGATGTGGGCCTGGCGGGAGAACTGGCCGAGGATGCGGTCGGAGTAAGTCGCGTCGTGCGCGCAGTAGACGACGACGACGGGGGTGCCGCTGCGGGTGAGGGCAGGGAGCACGAGCGCCGCCACGACGAGGCCGAGCGCGATGACGAGCAGGACCTTACGGCTTGTCACCGGCGACCTCCATCGTGTCGAAGTACTTGCGGATGGCGTCGTGGTATCCTGGGGGGACCTGCTCGTGGAGGACGGCCTCGGAGGCGGCCTGCTTGATGTCGGCCACGTGCTTCTCGTAGTCGCGCTTGACGGCGCCGGGGTCGGAGAGGCCGTGGGTCTTCCACTGGAGCAGGATCTTGCCTGCGTGGAAGGCGGAGCGGGAGCGCTCGGGAGTGTAGTCGGTCTCCTCCTCGGGCTTCTCGGGCGCCTCGCCGCCCTTGCCGATGCCCTTGCTGCCCATGCCGGGGCCGATCTTGGCGGTCTCGGTGCCTTCCATAAGCTGCTTGAAGAAGTCCTCGTAGTCGCCGAGGCTCTTGCAGCCGGCGCAGTCCTTGCCGTCGAGTCCGCCGCACTGCTTGTTGGCCTGCCTGGCGAGCTGAGCGGCTCGGAGGCCCTCCTCGAGCGCCTTGAGGTCGCGGATCGCCTGTCCGACGTTGTCGAGCTCGAGCTTCGCGAGGTCGAGCGATTCCTTGAGGGCCTCGAGGGCCTCCTTCGAGAGCTGCTTGTGGTCGCCCATGGTGAGCTGCTCGAGCGCGCGCCGGGTCGCCTCCTCCATCGGCTTCGAGGTCGCGTTGTTCGCCAGGAAGTCCTTGAGCCCGCCGAGTCGCCGTCGCACGTCCTCCTGGAGCTTGCCGCGCTCGGCGGAGTCGGTCGTCTTCTGCAACTGGGCGATCTTGCGGTGGACCTCGTCGATCTCCTTCTGGAGCCCTGAGGGGTCGCCGCGCTGGAGTCGGCGCTTCCAGTCGAGGGCCTTGGCGCCTTGAGCGGCGCCGAGGGTCTGGCTCTGGCGCGCTCGGTCGAAGGCCTCGTTGAGCCGCTGCTGGGAGCGGAGCTTCCACAGTTCGCCGAGCTGCTGCTGTGCGGTGCGGATGCGCTGGAGATTGGCCTGGGTCTTCTTGGGCTTCATGGCCTTGAAGGTCTTCTTGAGGTCGTCGAGTGCGCGCTCGGCCTGCTCGGAGGTCTTGGCCTTGGGGTTCTTGCGCTGGAGGAGTGCGACGCGGAGCGCGGTGGCCTTGCGCGCCTCGACGAGGTCGCGGCGGAGCGCCTCGGCCTTCTGGCGCTGCTCCTCCTTGCCGAACGGGTCGAGCTGCGGGACGACGTGGATCGCGAGCAGCAGCGCGCCGAGCACCGCCGCGCACAGGGCACCGCGCCGTTCCCAGCGGTAGGGCACCACCCGCTCCGGCGCGATCGTCGCGGCACGCTGCTCGGCCTGGCGCACGACGATGGGCTTGAAGCGCCCCGCCGAGCGCTCGAGCAGTGTGGCGGTGAGGAACAGGTCCTTCGAGCCGGCGTGTCGGTCGATGCGGCGCGCGGTGTCGGCCGGGTCGGGGCGGCGGTGGAGCGCGAGCGCGAGCAGCACCGCGCCCGCGGGCACGGCCAGCAGGGTCGCCGGGTCGGACCACTCGGGGATCAGCGCCAGCAGCCGCGACGTGGCGAACGCCGCGGCGTAGGCGCCGGCCAGCACGAGCGACAGCAGGAAGGCCAGGCGGCCGACGGCGGCGAGCCGTTGCCGACGGGCCACTCGCCGCAGGACGCGCGTGGTGGCGGAGACGCTGGCATCGGTAGAGGCTGCCATGGCAGGGCTCCCGTCCTTGGGCGCAAGGTGCCGGAGCCGCGGCGGCTCCGCTCGAGCGCGCGCCGGCGCGCTCTACTGCCTATGATACGCCGCGGCCGCTCCGGTTTTCAAGTCGGGAAGCCGGCAGGCGGGGATGCGACTTGACAGCGGCGTGGCCGGGGACTAGAAGAGGGGCGTTGCCGTCACCGAGAGCGAGGGCACGACCATGGGCAGACGGGGGCTGAGACGCGCGGGCTTCACGCTGATCGAGTTGCTGGTCGTCATCGCGGTGATCATGCTGCTGGCGGCGATTGCGCTGCCGGTGATGCAGCAGGCGGCCCGCCAGGCGCGTGCCGTGAAGTGCGTGGGGCAGCTCAAGCAGCTCGGCGTGGCGTTCGTCGCCTACACCGGCGACCACGACGGGCTGCTGCCAAACGCGTGGGAGACGCAGCAGCAGCGCGCGCTGGGGGCCGACTGGCCCACCTGGATCCAGCTCCACGAGCGCGTCATGGCGGGCACCCCCGAGGGCGGACAGCTCTGGCCCTACTACGGCGACCGCGACCTCGTCCGCTGCCCGAGCGACAGCGAGGGCAACGGCGTCTTCAGCTACGCCGTCCCGCTGATGTGCAGCCACAGGCTTCTCGAGCACGCCGACAACCCGTCGGAGTCGCTGCTGGCGGTGGGCGAGCACGAGAAGTACCACATCGCGACGAGCTGGCCCGAGGGCGGCTTCGGGTCCACCGATCGCGCTGCGGTGCGTCACGGTCTCAGGACGCCGACGGGGTTCTTCGACGGCCGCGCGCGGCTCGTCGAGTACGGCGCGGGCTTCGAGGCCTACGACGTCCACATCCCGCCCTGGGGCTACAACGATGCGCTCCCGCCCTAGGCCGCGCATCGGCGCCGTGGCCGTCGCTCTTGCCGCGGCCCTCGCCGCGGCCCACGCATCCGCGCACCCCGTCAACATGTCCTCCGCGGTACACCGCTACCGTATCCGCGTCACCGCCGAGCGGCTCGAGGTCGAGATCTTCCTCCGCTACTTCGAGTTCCCCTCGCTCACGCAGCGGCTGCGGATGGACTCGGATGGGAACACGCAGATCGAGGACGACGAGCTGTGGGCCTACGCGCAGACGGTGACGGGCGAGCTGCTCGCCGCGCTGACGCTGGAGGTCGACGGCGAGACGGTCGCGCTGGAGGCACGCCAGCCGGCCGCGGTGGACCTGCTGGGCGAGTGGCACGTGGCGCCGCTGCACCACGAGCTGCGGGTCGCGTTCAGCGCCGCGCTGCCGGCCGCGGCGGAGGGTGGGGTGTCCGCGGCGCTCGAGACGCGGGTGCTGCCCGAGAACCCGGGCTTCTTCCACTTCGAGCTCGCCACCGAGGGGGTGCGGATCGTCGAGAGGTCGGGTACGGGCGAGGCGGAGGTGCTGGACTTCGACACGCCCTATCCGCCGGGGCCCGAGGTGCGTCGGCTCGAGTGGCGCTACGTGGTGGGCGGGGCGGCGGAGGCTGAGCCGTCGGCGCCGGCCGCCGAGGCGCCGCGTGCAGAGGGCGGCGCGCCGCGGGACACGTTTCTGGTGGGGCTGCGGGCGTTCCAGGGGCGTGTGGCGGCGTACTTCCGGGGCGGGTTTCGGCTCTGGGCGTTCCTGGTGCTGGTGGTCGGGGCCTTCGCCTACGGGGGGGTGCACGCGCTGGCGCCGGGTCACGCGAAGACGATCACGGCGGCGTACCTGATCGGCGCTCACGCGACGGCGTGGCACGCGGTGCTGCTCGGGCTGGTGGTCACGGTGTCGCACACGTGGAGCATCTACGCGCTGGCGCTCGTCACCCACCTGTGCTACGGCGGCGAGGTGCAGGCGCAGACCCACGGGCTCGTGATGGCCGGCTCGGGCGGGCTGATCGTGCTGCTCGGGCTCGGCCAGTTCGTCGCGCGGCTCCGCGGCCGAGGCGGCCACGGACACCACCATCCACACGTCCACCCGCACGAGCACCCCCACGACCACGGCCACGAGCACGACCATGGGCACGAGCACGGCCACGAGCACCCGCACGGAGCGGGGGAGGGGGAGCCTGGGATCACGATGCGGAGCCTGGTGCTGCTCGGTTTCTCGGGCGGCATCGTGCCCTGTCCTGGCGCGCTGTGGATCTACTTCCTGTCGGTGTCGGTGCACAGGACTCTGGAGGGGATCGTGCTGATCACGGCGTTGGGCGCC
>CBFDBL010000400.1:0-6183 GCA_965603035.1 uncultured bacterium | reverse complement strand
CACGCCGTCGCCGCCGCGGTCGAGGCCGCGCAGCGCCTCGCCGCCGCCGTCGGCGAGCGCGCCGGCGACGAGCAGCCGCTCTTCGCCGTCGTCCAGCCCCTGCCCGCCACCCGTGCCGGCTCCCAGGCCAGCGTCTGCCCCCTCGCCGAGCACGGCGAGCTGCTCCGCAACGCCCCTGCCACCAAGGGAGACTACTTCAAGGTCGCCAACATCCTCGACTGAGGCAAGCACGCACCGATGGCCGACGCCTTCTCATTCCGAGCCCCGCTCACCAGCGCGCCCGCCCCTGCCGGCCCGCTGGCCGGCACGCGCGTCGTCCTCCAGCCCAACCTGTCGGTGCGCGGCTGGCCCACGGAGGCGGGGTCGCTCGCGCTGGAGAGCTATGTCGCGCTCGAGGACGCGACGGTCGTCGCGCGGCTGCGGGACGCCGGCGCCGTGCTGGTCGGCAGCTCGCGGATGGCGGAGCTCGGCTTCGGGCTCGTCGAGGGCGCGGCCGAGGCGCTCGGCGAGTGCGACGTCGCCCTGGTCGCCGACACGATGGGCGAGGCCCGCCACGTCGCCAGCGCGGCGGGGGCCTGCGGCCTGAAGCCCAGCTACGGCATCGTCTCGCGCTTCGGGCTCATCGGGCTCGTGCCCTCGATGGAGTGCGTGGGCGTGGTCGCCGCGTCGCCCGCGACGATCGCCAGGGTGATGGCCGTCGTGGCGGGCCCCGACGAGCGCGACCCCTCGATGCGGGCAGAGCCAGCGCCCGACTTCGCCCACCTCGGCAGCGACGACGGCGTGGCGACCGCGGGCGTCGTCCGCGAGCTTGCCGAGGCGCTCGAGCCCGACGAGCGCGACGCCTTCGACGCCGCGCTCGGCACCGTGGCCGCGACGGGGGCCCGCATCCGCGAGGTGAGCCTGCCCGACTTCGACCTCTTCCGCACCGTCCACCACGTCGTCGGCTCGACCGAGGCCTCGTCGAGCGCGGGCAAGTACGACGGCGTGCGATACGGCCACCGCGCCGCCGACGCCGCCAACTGGAATGAGATGTATCTCAGGACGCGCGCCGAGTGCTTCGGCACCCTCGTCAAGGCCTACCTCTTCCAGGGCGCCTGCTTCCAGTTCGAGCGCTACGCGGCCTTCGTGGATGCGGCGAGACTCCGCCGGCGGCTGCTCGGGCAGACCGACGCGCTCTTCGCCGAGGCCGACGTGCTCGTGGCGCCCGTGGCCCGACCGGCCCGCGAGGGCGCGGCGGCCGCGGACACGGTCGAGGCGGTCTACGACGCCCTGGCGCTCACCCTGCCCGCCAACGTCACGGGGCACCCGGCGCTCGCCGTGCCGGGCGCGGGCTGCGGCCTCCAGCTCGTGGGCCCGCACCTGGCCGACGCCAGGCTCCTCTCGTTCGCCGCAAGGCTCCTGCGATCGGAACCCTGACGGATGGACTACGAAGCAGTCATCGGCCTCGAGATCCACA
The DNA here is from genome assembly GCA_965603035.1 of uncultured bacterium. Taxonomy (GTDB): domain Bacteria; phylum Planctomycetota; class PUPC01; order DSUN01; family DSUN01; genus CAZDNN01. The sequence goes on along the minus strand of CBFDBL010000400.1, from coordinate 4,727 downwards.
TGCAGCTCAACTGCGCGACGAAGATGTTCTGCGACTGCCCGAACCGCCCGGGCGACCGCCCCAACCGCAACACGTGCCCCATCTGCCTGTGGCTGCCCGGCGCCCTGCCCCGCTTCAGCGCCGAGGCACTCGAGAAGGCCACCCTCACCTGCCTGGCCCTCCACTGCACCGTCCACCCGCGCAGCGCCTTCGACCAGAAGGTCTACTACTACCCCGACCTGCCCAAGGGCTTCCAGCTCTCGCAGTTCCACAGGCAGCTCGCGAGCGACGGATGGCTCGACGTCGCAGGCGAGGATGGGGAGCCGCGGCGGCTGCGGATCCGCGAGATCCACATGGAGGAGGACGTGGCGAAGCTGGTGCACGAGACCGAGGGCGGCAAGCGGGTCAGCCTCGTCGATTTCAACCGCGCGGGCTCCCCGCTCGTCGAGATCGTCACCGAGCCCGACCTGCGGAGCCCGCACGACGCCATGGCGTTCCTCCGCGCCCTCCGCACCCAGATCCGCTACGTCGATACCGCCGAGTGCAGCATGGAGCGCGGCACCCTGCGCGCCGACGCCAACATCTCGCTCCGCCCGCGCGGCAGCGACGAGCTGCGCACCAAGGTCGAGGTCAAGAACATGAACTCGATCCGCCACGTGGCCGACGCGATCGCCCACGAGATCGAGCGGCAGGCCCGGCGCCTGGCCGCCGGCGAGCGGATCGTGCTTCACACGCGGCTGTGGGACCCGCTCAAGGGGGTGACGACGCCCATGCGGGGCAAGTTCGCGGGCCCCTGCGTGCCCGACCCGTCGGTGCCCGAGGTGGTGGTGACCGAGGCGTGGCTGGCCGCGCTGCGCGCCCGCCTGCCCGAGATGCCCGCGCGCAAGCGCGAGCGCCTGGTCGAGCAGTACGGGCTCACCCACGACGAGGCGGCGCTGCTGAGCGCCGACCGCGGGCTCGCCGACTACTTCGAGGCCGCCGCGGCCGGGGCCGCCGACGTGCCCCCGCGGACCGTCGCCCAGTGGATCGCCAGCCAGCTCGTGCCCGCGCTCCGCGAGCGCGACCAGGCGCCCGGCGACACCCCCGTCGCGCCGCGGCGCCTCGCCGAGCTGCTCGCTCTGCTCCACGCAGGCGAGATCAACGCCGCCAGCGCCAGGCAGGTGCTCGCGCTGCTCTTCGACAGCGACCGGGCGCCCGCCGACCTCGTCGCCGAGCACGGCCTCCGCCAGCTCAGCGACGACGCGGCCCTCGCCGACATCGTCGATGCCGTGCTCGCCGAGCACCCCGAGGCGGCGGACGACGTCCGCCCGGGCAAGGCCCAGGCCATCGGCTTCCTCGTCGGCCAGGCCATGCGCGCCTCCGCCGGCAAGGCCGACCCCAAGCGGCTCCGCGAGCTGCTCGCCGAGCGACTCGCCTGAGGCCCCGCCCGGCGCGGCCCTATCCCGTTACTGGTACTGCGCGATGAGGCCCTCGTCGATCTCCTGCTGGCGCATGAGGTCGACGACGGCGGCGTGGAGGCGCCGGGCGACGGCGGGATGCTTCCTCAGCACGTTGCGGCGGCAGTGGGGGTCGGCCTTGACGTCGAGCAGTGACGGACCGCGGACGCCGTTGCGCCAGACGGAGTAGACCCAGCGCGGGGTCATGGCCTGGGCGAGGGCGTTGGTGCCGCAGACCGCGACGTCGCGGTGCTTGCGGGCCTTGCCCTCGACGAGCGGCAGGAGCGACGAGCCGATCAGCTCGGGCGGCGTCGCGATGCCGAAGAGGTCGAGCAGGGTGGCCGTGAGGTCCCACGGCTGGGTGATGGCCCGGACCCGCCGGCCCTCGGCCATGCCCGCGGGGCGGATGAGCAGCGGGATGCGCGCGACGTTGAGGGCGATGGGGAAATGCCGGTGGGGCTCGCGCATCGGGCGGCCGGCCGACATGCACATGCCGTCGGCGCCGACGCTGTGGGCCTTGCAGATCATGCCGTGGTCGCCCGGCCCGTCGAAACAGGTGCCGTGGTCGCTGGTGAAGATGACGGCGGTCTCGCCGTCGATGCCGAGGCGCTCGAGGGTGCCGAGGAAGTGGCCGATCCAGTGATCGACCATGGTCACCTCGCCGGCGTATCGGGCGCGGATGTTGCGCAGCTCGCGGTCGGTGATGCCCATCTTGCGGCGCAGGCCGTAGGTGGGTGCATCGAACCGGCGGCCGGTGAAGTCGGGGTCGTAGCGCTTCTCGTAGTGCTCGGGCGGGTCCCACGGCTCGTGGGGGTCGAAGGTATCGACCCAGAGGAAAAAGTCGTCGCGCTTGTAGTTGCGCTCGAGCCAGCGGATGGCGTCGCAGTAGGTGCCGGGGGCGAACCAGTCGGTCTCGACCTGGCGGTGGGCGCGGTTGACGAGCACCTGGTGCCAGACGCGCTCGGTGTAGCGGATGAGGTGTGGCGGCACGGGGTACTCGACGGGCACGTCGGCGTCGAGCCACATCGGGTCGGCTTCCTGCCCGCGGTGGAGGTGCCAGGCGGTGAAGCCCTTGTTCATGTTGATGTTGCGGGTCACGTTGTTCTGGGTGTCGCCGATCCACATCGAGGGGATGCCGCGCTCGGCGAGGCGCTCGGGCAGGGTGACCTCCTGGCGCTCGATGGGCTTCCAGCGGTTGAAGGGCAGGCCGATGTCGCCGCGGCCGAGCAGGGTGTCGCGACGGTTGGGCACGGTGGGGAAGCTGCCGATGTGGGCGCGGTCGAAGACGGCGGACGTCCCGGCGAGCTTGTCGAGGTTGGGCGTGTGCACCCAGTCGTTGCCGTAGGCGCCCAGGTGGTCGCGGCGGCAGGTGTCGGCCATCAGGAACACGACCTTCACGAGGGGGGCCTCCTTGGCAGGACAGAGGTCAGAAGACGAGGGATGCGCGGAGTGTCAAGTGTCAAGTGTCAAGTGTCAAGTGAAGAGTGTCAGGTGCGTGGTTTGCGTGGGATGGCCCACTTGGGGACGGGGAAGGGCGCGATGTCGAGGCTCTGCTCCCAGTCGGCGAGCAGCGTGCGATGGTGCTTGAGCGCGTCGGCGTGGTTGGCCTCGGTCGCGAGGTTCTTGGTCTCGCCGGGGTCGGCCTGCATGTCGAAGAGCTGCTCGACGGGGTCGTTGACGTAGGCGATGTACTTGTAGCGGGTGGTGCGGACCATGCGGCCCGCGATGGTGACCTCGGCGGGCGCGAAGTCGCGGGACCACTTGCCCTTGCCCTCGAGCAGCGGCCGCAGCGACCAGCCGCGCATGTGGGGCGGGGTCTCGAGGCCGGCGTAGTCGCAGACGGTGGGCAGGATGTCGAGCCCCGAGACCAGGCGCTGCCCCTCCCGCCCGCCGCGGCCGGCGCCGGGCGCGGCGACGACGAGGGGGACCTTGGCGGCCTCGTCGTAGAGGTAGTTCTTGGTGACGAGCTTGTGGCGGCCGCGGCCCTCGCCGTGGTCGGCGGTGAAGACGACGAGGGTGTCGTCGGCCTCGCCGCTGTCGTCGAGCGCCTGGAGCACGCGGCCCATCTCGGCGTCCACCATCTCGACCATGCGGTAGTAGTTCCAGATGTAGTACCGCCACTGGGCCTCCGACCAGGCGGGCCGGGGCTTGTGCGTCATGGCCTGCGGCTCGCGGGGGTCGAAGGCGTGGTTGGGCGGCAGCGGCGGGAGCTGGTCCTTGACCATGTCGTAGAAGGGCATCTCGCCGCTCTTGGCGTGCATCGAGACAAACTGGCAGACGTCGTGCGGCTGGAGGAACGAGGCGACCAGGAGGAAGGGCCGACGGCTGGCTCCGCCGCGGTTGCGGAGATAGGCCTGGCAGGCCCGCGAGACGCTCGCGTCGCACACGCCGCCCTGGCCGTTGATCCCGCTCGTGATGACCTGGAAGCCGGGGATGTCGGGCGTGTAGGACTGCGGCAGGTGCCACTTGCCCGCGTAGAGGGTCTCGTAGCCGCCCTGCTCGCGCAGCCACTGGCCCATGTTGGGCATCGTGTTGCGGATCGGCCGCCCGTTCACGCGGACGCCGGTCTCGTAGGTGGGCCGCCCGCTGAACATCGAGCTGCGAGCCGGCGAGCACAGCGGGTTCGACGAGTACGACTCCAGGAACGCGACGCCGCGCTGGCACAGGCGGTCCATGTGCGGCGTGTGGATGTGGGGGCAGCCGAGGGCCGAGAGCGTGTCGAGGCCCTGCTGGTCGGTGATGATGAACAGGACGTTGGGCTTGCGCCCCTTGGGCGCGCCGAAGGCGCGGCGGCCCGCCAGCGCCGCGGCGCCGGCGCCGCCAGCCTTCAGGACGTCGCGACGGGTCCACCGGGAGCGGGGGGGAGTGCTCATTTCTTCCCTTGCCTCAAGCGACGGATGCGGGCGCGTGCGGCGTCGAGCTTCCGGCCCAGCCACGCCGTCGCCGCCGTGTTGTAGACGTAGGCACGGACGCCGCTGAACGCGAAGAGCAGGCGTCCCTCGCCATCGACCCAATACTGCCACGGCAGCACGCCGCGGCCCACGTGCTGGTAGCCGCGCAGGCGCAGCGTCGTGCCGCCGACCTCGAAGTCCTTCGCCTCGCGGAACTCGATCCGCTGCTCGGGCTTCACGAGGTCCATCTCATCGAGCAGCGTGAACACCAGCGGCCGCGTCGCCTTGCCCGGCAGCCGCTGAACGGCGTCGAAGAGCGACCAGTGGCTGGTGGCGGGCTTGGGCACCTGCTCGACGCGCGAGCGGTCGCCGAAGCGGACGGTCAGGACGGCGCCGCGCAGGGTGCCCGTCTCGGCGAGCT
>CBFDBL010000399.1:0-6230 GCA_965603035.1 uncultured bacterium | reverse complement strand
GACCCCCAGTGGCTCTTCGTCGCGTTCCTGGCGGGCATCGGGCTTGGCGTCCTCTACTTCGGCGGTCTGTGGCTGACCGTCCGCTACTTGCCCGAGGCGCGGAGCCCCGCCCTGGTGGCGCTGGTGAGCTTCGCGGGCCGCACGCTCCTGACGCTGCTCGGCCTGTACCTGGTCATGGGCGGCAGGTGGCAGCGTCTGGTGGCGTGCCTGGTCGGCATGGTCGTGGCGCGAGTGGCTCTCGTGCGGCGCCTCGGGCCTGCCCATGCGCCGGACGCGGAGAAGCCCACGCAGTGAGGGAGTCGCGATGCGTCTGAGTCCCGACGAGATCGTCCTCTGGCAGTGGGGCTTCGCGAAGCTCAACGCGACGATCGTCTACACGTGGGCCGTCATGGTCCTGCTGCTGGTGGTGTCGTGGCTGGCGACGCGGCGGCTGACCTCCGACGCGCAGATGTCGCGCTGGCAGAACCTCCTGGAGGTGATCGTCGGCGGGATCCGCGCGCAGGTGCGGGAGATGACGCGCCACGACCCCATGCGCTACTTGCCCTTCGTCGGCACCCTGTTCCTGTTCATCGCCCTCAGCAACCTGCTGGCCGTGGTGCCGGGGTTCCTGCCGCCGACGGGCTCGTGGTCTACGACGGCGGCGCTCGCGCTCTGCGTGTTCGTCGCGGTGCCGGTCTACGGCATCGCGCAGCGCGGGGTGCTCGGCTACCTGAAGAGCTACATCCAGCCCACGCCGTTCATGGTGCTCTTCAACATCATCGGCGAGGTCATGCGGACCGTGTCGCTGGCGGTCCGCCTGTTCGGCAACGTGATGAGCGGCACGGTGATCGGCGCGATCCTGCTGATCGTCGCGGCCTGGGTGTTCCCGATCTTCATGCAGTTGCTCGGCCTGGTGACGGGGCTCATCCAGGCCTACATCTTCGCCATGCTGGCCATGGTCTACATCGCCTCGGCCACCCAGTCGGCGGTCGAGCGCCAACAGACACAGGAACAGAAAGGAGAGGCTCCAAATGGATAGCGAGAGCATCGTGGCGCTCGCCTCGATCGTCTCGGCGGCGTTCTGTATCGCCATCGGCTCGGTCGGGCCGGCACTGGGCGAGGGGCGCGCGCTCGCCCAGGCGCTCCAGAGCATCGCCCAGCAGCCCGACGAGGCGGGCACCATTACCCGCACCCTCTTCGTCGGCCTCGCCATGGTCGAATCCACGGCCATCTACTGCTTCGTCGTCTCCATGATCCTCATCTTCGCCAACCCGTTCTGGGACCACGTGGCCAAGGCCGCCGAGGCCGCCGCCAAGTAGCCGGGGGAACGACCCGTGGACTGGTTCACCATCGTCGCCCAGATCTTCAACTTCCTGCTTCTCGTCGGCCTGCTCTACTGGCTCCTCTACGGGCGCATCATCAAGGCCATGGACGCCCGGCAGGCGAAGATCGCCGCACGGCTCGACGAGGCCGAGAAGAAGCGGAACGACGCCGAACAGGAGGCCGCTGCCTACCGCCAGAAGGGCGAGGCCCTCGACGCGAAACGTGAGGAGCTGCTGACCAAGGCCAGGGAGGAGGCCGAGGCCCATCGCGCCGAGCTGATGAAGCAGGCGCGCGCCGAGGTGGACGCGCTCGAGGCCCGCTGGCGCGAGAGCGTCGAGCGCCAGCGCGCCGCCTTCCTCCAGGAGCTCCGCCAGCGCGCGGCCAAGCAGACCCTCGCCGTCGCCCGCCGCGCCCTCGCCGACCTTGCGGGCGTCGAGCTCGAGGCCAGGATCATCGACGCCTTCGTCGAGCGCATCGGCTCCCTGCCCGACGACGACTGGCGCGCCCTCGCCACCCCCATCCGCCATGCCGACGACGAGGCGCCCGAGCTCGTCGTGCGCACCGTGTTCGACCTGCCCGCCGCCCGCCGCCAGCGCATCGAGCAGATCGTCCGCGCCCGCTGCGGCGACGGCATCACCGTCCGCTTCGAGACCGCCTTCGACCCCCTCTGCGGCATCGAGCTCAAGGGGCAGGGACGCAAGGTCGCCTGGACCATCGAGAGCTACCTCGGCTCCCTCGAGGAGAGCCTCGGCGAGGCCTTCGACCAACTCCCACACCGCGGCAAGCTGCGCGACGAGCGCGAGCGCGACCTCGAGCGCGACGAGACCGAGAGGGAAGCGGAGGAGGAGAAGTCGGCAGTCGGCACGAGGCAGGCGGCAGGGGGAGAGAAGAGGGAGGAAGAGCACGAGCACGAGGAAGAGGGGGCGAAGAGGGAAGAAGAAACCGGGGACGAGGACGAGCGCGGAAATGGGTGATGGCAACAACGAGCTGAAGGGCACGTTGGACGACGCGTTCGGCGTGCTGGCCCAGGCGCTCGGGGCGCATGAGGCGGAGCTGCGGGCCGAGGAGGTCGGCACGCTGCGCTACGTGGGCAGCGGCATCGCGCGGGTCGAGGGCCTGGGCGCGGTGAAGAGCGAGGAGCTGCTGCGGTTCCCCGGCGACCTCTACGGCATGGCCTTCAACGTGGATCCCGACGAGGTGGGGGTCGTGCTGCTCGACGAGAGCGAGACGCTGCGCGCGGGCGCCGAGGTGCGGCGCACAGGGCGCGTGCTCGAGGTGCCCGTCGGCGACGGCCTGCTCGGGCGCCTCGTCGATCCGCTGGGCCGGCCCCTCGACGACCTCGGCCCCATCCACGCCGCCGAGCGCCGCCCCGTCGAGCGCGAGGCCTACGGCATCATGGACCGCGACCCCGTCACCGTGCCGCTCCAGACGGGCATCAAGGTCATCGACGCGCTCATCCCCGTCGGCCGCGGCCAGCGCGAGCTCATCCTCGGCGACCGCCAGACCGGCAAGACCGCCATCGCCCTCGACACCATCCTCAACCAGGCCGACAAGGACGTCCTGTGCGTCTACTGCGCCATCGGCAAGCGCTCGTCGGCCGTCGCCCGCGTCGTCGGCGAGCTGCATGCCCGCGAGGCCATGAAGTACTGCTTCGTCATCGTCGCCACCGAGGAGAACCCGCCGGGCTGGCAGTTCGTCGCGCCCTACGCGGCGACCGCGATGGCCGAGTTCTTCATGGAGGCCGGCCGCGACGTGCTCGTCGTCTACGACGACCTCACGCGCCACGCCCGCGCCTACCGCGAGCTCTCCCTGCTGCTGCGGCGCCCGCCCGGCCGCGAGGCCTTCCCCGGCGACATCTTCTATATCCACTCGCGCCTGCTCGAGCGCTCGACCCACCTGCGGGCCGAGTTCGGTGGCGGCTCCATCAGCGCCCTGCCCATCATCGAGACCGAGGCCCAGAACGTCGCGGCCTACATCCCGACCAACCTCATCTCGATCACCGACGGCCAGATCTACCTGTCGCCCGACCTCTTCCAGAAGGGTATCCTGCCCGCCGTGGACGTGGGCCGCTCGGTCTCGCGGGTCGGCGGCAAGACCCAGCTCCCCGCCTACCGCGCCGTCGCCGGCGACCTGCGGCTCAGCTACTCGCAGTTCGAGGAGCTCGAGACCTTCGCCCGCTTCGGCACCCGCCTCGACGACAAGACGCGAGCGACCATCGAGCGCGGGCGTCGGGTCCGCGAGGTCTTCAAGCAGCAGCAATACGAGCCGATCCCCGTCGCCCAGCAGATCGCCGTGCTGGTGGCGGTGAACAGCGGGCTGTTCGACCGCCTGCCGCGCGAGGCCGTGGCCGAGGCCGAGAGCCTCGTCCGCGCGGCCGTCGTCGAGCAGGCCGCCGACCTGTGCGACCGCATCCGCAAGGGCGACAAGCTCAGCGACGACGACCAGAAGGCCCTCGCCGACGTCGCCCAGGCCGCGCTCGACACCCGCTTCCCGCCGGACGAGGAGCCGCAGAAGCCAGCCGAGGAGTCCGAGCCCGAGGCCGACGAGGCCCCCGCACCCGAGAAGGCGGACGATGGAAACGCTCGAGGGACTGAAACGGAAGATTCGTAGCGCACAGGAGCTCCAGTCCGTCGTGCGCACGATGAAGACACTCGCGGCGGTGAGCATCCGCCAGTACGAGCGCGCCGTCGAGTCGCTCGCCGACTACAACCGCACGATCCTGCTCGGCCTGCGCGCCGCGCTCAAGAGCCGGCCCCACGAGGCCGGCCGAGCCCGGCAGGCCCAGGCCGGGCAGCTCGGCGCGCTGGTCTTCGGCTCCGACCAGGGCATGTGCGGGCAGCTCAACGAGCAGGTCGTCGCCCACACCCTCGCCGAGATGGACGCCCTCGGCGCAGCGGCCGATCGCCGCACCCTGCTCGCCGTCGGCGAGCGCGCCGCCACCAGGCTCGAGGCCGGCGGCCAGCCCGTCGGCGACATCCTCTCCGCCCCCAGCAGCCTCGCCGGCGTTACCCCCGCCGTCCAGGAGCTGCTGCTCAAGATCCTCGACTGGCACGACTCCCGCGGCATCGAGCGCATCGTGCTCTTCTACAGCGAGCAACTCGGCGGCGCGGCCTACGAGCCGCGCACCCTCGAGCTGCTGCCCGTCGATCGCGCCTGGCTCGCACGCCTCCAGGAGGAGCCGTGGCCGACCCACATCCTCCCGACCTTCTCGATGGACTGGGACGCGCTGTTCAGCGCGCTCATCCGCCACTACCTCTTCGTCTCGCTCTACCGCGCCTTCGCCGAAAGCCTCGCCAGCGAGAACGCCAGCCGCCTCGCCGCCATGCAGAACGCCGAGCGCAACATCGACGAGCGACTCACCGAGCTCCAGGGCCGGTTCCACCAGCAGCGCCAGTCGTCGATCACCGAGGAGCTGCTCGACATCGTCTCCGGCTTCGAGGCGCTCAAGGAGGAGTGACACCCGGCGAGCCCGTCGCGCGCGAGGGCCTGCTGGCCACAGAGTCCGAGGGAGCCTGTCCCCCAGCCGAGCAAGGAGACCGGAATGGACTCGAACCTCGTGGACCGTGACGCCGAGCACCTGAAGCTGCTGTCGATCTTCCACTACGTGCTCGCGGGGCTGAAGGCCCTGATCTCCCTGGTGTTCATCTTCCACATCTTCATGGGCATCGTGTTCATCGTGGCGGGCACGCAGTCGCGTGGCGGCGGGCCGCCGGCGTTCCTGGGCGGCATCTTCATCGTCCTCGGCATGTTCGCCATGGCGTTCGGGTTCGTCGGCGCCGGGCTGTTGGCTTTCGCGGGGCGCTTTCTCGCCCAGCGCCGCCACTACACCTACTGCTTCGTCATCGCCGTGCTGAGCTGTCTGTCCTTCCCGCTGGGCACTGTGCTCGGCGTTTTCACCCTCGTCGTTCTCTCGCGGTCGAGCGTGAAGGCCAGCTTCGAGGCCGGCGCGCCGCCCGCTTAGCGCAGGGGCCATCGGCCATGCCCACCGGCGGCGACGTGCAGATCCTCCGCGAGCTGGCCAGGCAGTACCGCGACATCGCGGCCAAGCCCGTCCAGGGCGAGCGCCGCGGCCTGTGGCGGCGGCACAACAGCCTCGCGCGCACCCGCCCGCTCATCTACATGCGCTGGTTCGCGTGCCGCGACGAGGTGCCCGCGTGCCAGCCGCGGTGCGAGGACCCCTTCTGGCGCGGCCACGAGCGGTTCCTGCGCTTCTGGATCTTCCACGACACCCTCGGCGACGACACGGTGGTCGAGCCGTGGATCACCCAGCGGGCCTCGCTGGTGACGCCGCCGAACGGCCCGTGGGGCGTGCCCTTCGGCCGCATCCCGAGCACCGAGCCGGGCGGCGCCTGGAAGTTCGACCCGCCGCTCAAGGACTACGACGACATCGAGAAGCTGGTCGAGCCCCACCACGCCATCGACGAGGAGACCACGGCGCGGAACGTCGAGCGGCTCCAGGACGCCGTCGGCGACATCCTGGAGGTCAACGTGGACCGCGCGCCCGCCTACCAGGTGTGGAGCGCCGACATCTCGACCCACCTCGCCTACCTGCGCGGCATCGGCCAGGTGATGTGGGACATGGTCACCGATCCCGGGTGGCTGCATCGCCTCTGCTCGTTCATGGGCCGCTGCGTCCTGCGGGTCCACGACGAGGCCGAGGCGGCCGGCGACTGGCGCTTGTGCAACCACCAGAACCAGTCCATCCCCTACGCCCAGGAGCTCGACGACCCCAAGGCGAACGGCGAGCCGGTGGCCCGCGACCGGCTGTGGTGCTTCTTCGCCGCGCAGGAGATGGCGCAGGTCTCGCCCGCCATGCACGACGAGTTCGTGCTCCAGTATCAGCTTCCGATGATCCGCAAGTTCGGGCTGTGTGCCTACGGCTGCTGCGAGGACCTCACCCACAAGATCGACATGCTCTGGCAGATCCC
>CBFDBL010000398.1:0-6246 GCA_965603035.1 uncultured bacterium | reverse complement strand
CCGCGACCTCGCCCCCCTCGCCCACGCCGCGCGCGCCCTGCTGCTCTACGACGCAGGCTCCGGCCTGCTCGCGCCCATCGACCACCCCGCCTTCGCCCACGAGCCCGTCATCCGCCAGGCCGTCGCCGACGGAGCCGATCTCGTGACCTTCAGCACCGACAAGCTGCTCGGCGGCCCCCAGGGCGGCGCCCTCGTCGGCCGACGGCCACTCATCGAGCGCATCAACCGCCATCCCCTCAAGCGCGCCTTCCGCGTCGGCAAGCTCTGCCTCGCCGGGCTCGAGGCCACCCTCCGCGCCCTCCTCCACCGCGGCGACCCCGATACCGTGCCCCTCCGACTCATCCGCACCCCCGTCGAGCAGATCCGCCACCACGCCGCCGCACTCGCCGACGCCATCGAGAGGGCCGCACCAGGCTGGACCACCTCCCTCGAGGCCGACCAGAGCTCCATCGGCGGCGGCTCGCTCCCAGGCGAGTCCGTCCCCACCGTCGTCGTCTGGCTCCAGGCGCCCCGGCTCACCGCCGACGAGCTCGGCGCCGCGCTCCGCCGCAGCCGACCGCCCATCATGGGGCGCTACCGCCGCGGCCGATTCGGCCTCGACGTCCGCACCCTGCTCCCAGGCGACGCCGACGCGATACTCGCCGCCGTCGCGCGACTCGCCGACGGTCCGACGTAGGGAAAGTGCTCCACATATCACGGCGGCGCCAGGAAACGCACCTCAGGCACACGATGGCGGGTATCCCCGCATTCCTTTGTCTAGTGCCGCGACGGAAGGCATCGCAGACCGACACAATGCGGTGAAGCGGAAACGAAAGCCAGGCGGGGCCGGCTTTGTTTCTTGTGTGCCTGAGCCGCGTTTCCGAGCGCCGCCTCAGCTCGAGGCCCCACCACGATGAAGCATCTCGTCGCAGGCACCGCCGGCCACATCGACCACGGCAAGACAGTGCTCGTCCGCGCCCTCACGGGCATCGACACCGACCGCCTGCCCGAGGAGCGCGCGCGCGGCATCTCCATCGAGCTCGGCTACGCCTACCTCGACCTGCCCGACGGCAGCCGCGTCGGCCTCGTGGACGTCCCGGGGCACGAGCGCTTCGTCCGCACCATGGTCGCGGGCGCCGCGGGCATCGACTTCGTGATCCTGGTCGTGGCCGCCGACGACTCGGTGATGCCGCAGACCCGCGAGCACCTGGCGATCCTGCAATTGCTCGGCCTGGCCGACGGGCTGATCGCGCTGACGAAGATCGACCTGGTGGACGCCGAGCTGGTCGAGCTGGTCGAGCTCGAGACCCGCGAGGCCGTGGCCGGCACGTTCCTCGCCGAGGCGCCTATCCTGCCCTGCTCGGGCACCACGGGCGCCGGCATCGAGACACTGCGGGCCGCCATCGCCGACGTCGCCGCGCGCGTGCCCGAGCGCCCCGCCGACGCACCCGCGCGAGTCCCCATTGACCGCTCCTTCAGCATCGCAGGCCACGGCACCGTGGTCACCGGCACCGTCGTCAGCGGCACCCTCGCCATCGGCGAGCAGGTGGATATCCTGCCCCGCGGCGAGCGCGTCCGCATCCGCGGCCTCCAGTGCCACGGCCAGAGCGTCGAGACCGTCCGCGCCGGCCAGCGCGCCGCCATCAACCTCGCCGGCGTCAAGCACGACGAGCTCGCACGCGGCGACGTCGTGTGCACCCGCGACCACTTCACGCCCACCTCCATGGTCGACGGCCGCGTGCGCCTGGGCGCCGACGTCCCCCGCGCGCTCAAGCACGGCGCCTCGGTCGCCTTCCACCTCGGCACCAGCGAGGTCGCAGGCCGCCTCGCACTGCTCGACGCCGCCGAGCTCAAGCCGGGCCGCGAAGCCTGGGCACAGGTGCGCCTCGCCGAGCCCGTCGTTGCGCGGCGCGGCGACCGCTTCATCCTCCGCACCGTCGGCGGCGACGCCACCCTCGGCGGAGGCGAGGCGCTCGACGCCCACCCCCTCAAGCACCGCCGCCGTCGCCTCGACGCCGCCGACGCCCTCGAGCGACTCGCCGCCGGCTCCCTCGCCGACGCCGTCGCCCACGAGCTCCACAAGGCCGCCCTCCCACTCAAGCTCTCCGCTCTCGTCCCCCGCCTCGCCGAGCGCCGCGAGCAGGTCCAGGCCGCCTGCGGTCGCGCCATCCGCTCCGTGCCCGCCGGCGCCGACGCCTGGCTCTACACCGACGAGCTGCTCGCCCGCGCCCGACGGCGCATCGCCGAGGCACTCGCCGCACACCACCACGCCAAGCCGCTGCTCGCCACGGGCCTCACCCCCGCCGGGCTCGCCGCCAAGATAGGCCCGGCGCGCAGGCTGACCGACGACGTCGTTGCCGCCATGATGCGAGAGCTCGTCGCCGACGGCGTCCTCCGCCGGGTCGGCGACACCTACGCCCTCGCCAGCCACCGAGTCGAGTTCGACGAGCAGCAGCAGGCGATCCGCGACGCCATCGTCGAGGCCTGCCGCCAGCGGCCCTTCTCGCCGCCCACCGAGGCCGACCTCCAGAAAGCCCTCCCCTTCCACCCCGCCGACGTCGCCCAGGTCCACGACGCGCTGCGCCGCTCCGGCCAGCTCATCGACGCCGACGTCTGCGGCTTCCACCCCGAGGCGGTCGAAGCCGCCTGGGCGAAGCTCGAAGCCCACCTGCGCGAGCACGGCCCCATCACGATCAGCGGATTCCGCGACCTGCTCGGCACCACGCGCCGCTACGCGCTCGCGCTCCTCCACCTCTTCGACGCCGAGCGCAAGATCGTCCGCGACGGCGACTACCGTCGCCTGCCGACTTGACCAAGAGGCCCCGGCCCAGCGCCGCCTGCCTGCGGGAACGAGCGGGCGCCAGGCCCGGAGGCCGCGACCCGTGACCGCCGAACGGCGCGGCCACAAGAGCCAGGGTAGGAGGGATACCATGACGGCCCGTCACAGCACCTTGCTCCGCGCGGCCACGTGGGCGCGCCGCAGGTGGATCCTCTGGACCTCGATCGCCCTGGTGGTCGGGCTGCGACTCGCGTTCATCGGGGTGCCGGTGTTCATCGACGACGAGGCCATGCACATGACCTACGGCGGCCAGATCCTCGAGGACGACCCTCTGTACGCACGCGGCTTCGTGGACGTACGCGGCCCCGGGGGCTACTACATCTCGGCGATGATCGCGTACCTGTTCGGCTTCTCGAACATGGCCGCCTACCACGCCGTAGGCATGGGCTTCTGGGCGCTCACGTGCCTGGCGGTGTGGCGCCTTGGCCGCAGCGTGTCCGGCTGCGACACGGCGGGGCAACTGGCCGCGCTGCTCTGCTCGGTGTTCTCATTCGCCTACGAGGCTGACGAGTTCTGGGCGTTCAACGTCGAAGGGATGGCCCTCCCGTTCGCCATGGCGGCGTGCCTCCTTGCCTGGAAGTGGTCGCGGACACGCAGCGGATGGCCCGCGCTGGGATGCGGGGTGCTGTGTGGGCTCGCGGCCCTGATCAAGCAGGTCATGGGCGTCACGGTCGTCGGGCTCTCGGTGTGGAGCATCTGGTTGGCGTGGGAGCACCGGCTCGAGGCGCACCAGTGCCTCCGCTTCCTGGCCCTGGTCGCCTGCGGCGTGGTGGCGACATGGTTCGTGGCGTTCCTGCCGAACGTGCTGACGGGGACACTGGGGGACGCGTGGTACTGGTTCTTCGTCTACGGTGTGCGGCACCACGGCTCGTCGCTGGGAACGCGGGCCGTCGCGTTGGTCGAGCGCGGCGGCCTGCTGTGCATCACCGGCCCCCTGCTGTGGCTTGGGGCCGGGGTGTGGGCTTGGCGCGTCACGAGGAGGGTCGGGCGGCCCTGGCGCATCGGGGACGGCGATGGGCTGCTCCTGGCGCAGCTCGTCGCCCAGGCGGGCGGCCTGCTGATAGGAGGGAACATCTCTGGTCACTACTTCCTGTCGGTAGTACCCTTCGCCGGCTGTGCGGTGGCCGTGCTGGCAGCGAACTACGCGCTGGGGCGCGGTCGGGTGCTCGCCGAGGCCGGGCGAGCCCGCCAACCGACCTGCTTCCGCCTCGATGGCGGCGCCGGCTGGCTCGGCAGCGGCGCAGCTTACGTCGTCGCGATCGGCAGCCTGCTGCCGCTGGCGAACTTCGTGATGTTCCCCGAAGGGGTGCATGCACGCGAGATGAGCGTCAAGCGCTTCCTCGCCGAGCACCACTCGGACGCGCACCCGATCCAACAGGCCAGCCTCTGGATCAAGAACCGCACGAACCCGACCGACCGGATCCAGGTCATCGGCTGGCTCTACGAGATCTACGTCCGCTCGGCGCGGCTGCCGGCCAGCCTGGCCGCCATCACAGACAACCTGCTGGGACACTCGCGCTACGGCCGCCGCGACCCGACGCTCGAGCGCTTCGCGGAACGGCTGCTCGACGGCCTGGAGCGCCGCCCGCCCAAGTACGTCGTCGTTCCCGGCCCGCGCTTCGGCGCGCCCCACCTCGAAGGCCCCCACGGCCTGCGGCTGCGCGACTTCCTCGACCAGCGCTGCGAGTGGGCCAAGCGCTTCTCCTGGCCAGGGACGACCAGGTTCCGCGGCGGCCAGGGCCCCCTCCGGCCCATGGCCGGCGAGTGGATCGACGTCTACATCTGCAAGGCGAGGGAACGCTGACCGCCGTCGCCGAGCGGCTCCCCGCCCAGGCGACCCGTCGCGGCAGTTGACGCGGGACCCGTCTTGCGCCATGATGGAGTCGCTTGCGGCCCACAGCGCCGCCCGCGTCCCTTCCACACGGCCAGGCGCTGTGGCTGGGAGCGGAGGAGCCACCTCGGCGCCGAGGGCCGGGCAGCGCGCCGCGGCAGCCCCTGTCGCCAGCCGAGCGGAGGAAGGGACGGGGACTGGTGTCCCCAGCGGTCTTCAAAGCCGTTTGCGGGCAGATAACACTGTCCGTGGTGGGTTCGATTCCTACCCCTTCCGCCACCCGCCGCCTGATGGTATCCCCCGACATACGCCCCCGTCCGCACATGCCACCCGGGTAGCGCCACACGTATGCCCGGCATACCAGCTCCGCGCTAGCGTTGTACCGCCACCTGTGTGCCGTACGACTCCATGACGGCCGTGCCTCGCGTAACCCGTGACATCTGTGGTACTTGCGGCACAGCAGCGGCGGGGGCGATGAGGGGACACTGATCGCACCGTGGCCCCCTGTCGTGGGCGCCGTGCCGCTCGTTACAGAACTTCCGGGGTCTTCTCTTGACATCCCTGCCAGCGCCGTGCTAGATTACGGTACACTTTGGCTATGCGCGCTCAGGTTCTTAGGAGGGCTGAGTGGAGGAGGGCGGGGGGCTGTCAGTTCCCTTCTTCTCCCATGTTCCTCTGGACTGCGAGTTAGCGCACGCTCCCGTTGGTCCGATGAATCGGAGTGGCGAGCGGGTAGTTAGCGCCGAGGCAGGTCATAGCGTCCGTTGCCCGCCGGCGGTTGCCTGTTCGGGCAGAACGACGGGCTTCGGCGAGCGATGGCAGGCTGTTCGCCTGCCCGCTCCAGCGTCCGCGAAGTTGACGTGGCGGCGCACCTTGCCGGAGCGCTGGTCACTCACAGGTGTGGGTTTGAGGGAAGGAGGACGGAGATGAGGATGCTGTTGGGTGGCCTGATCGCGCTGGGGCTCGTGCTCTGCGCGACCGGCCCAGCGATGGCCGAGTGCACGTGCCAGAACTGCAGCGCGGACCCGGTCTTCGTGCAGCGTGACCTGCGGACGATCGAGACACTGAAGCTTCTGCGGAAGTACCGCGACTCGAAGCCTGACGACGTTACCATCGTCCGCATGGGCCGGACATCGGTCGTCGCCGAGCCCGCGCGGCGGCCGGATCCGCGACCCGTACGCGACGACAAGGTCGGCTCCAAGCAGCTCCGACGGCTCCGCCACGTGCTGCAAACGTTGCGGTCACGGTGACCCGGCGAGAGTCGCCTGGCGCGGAACCCACGGAAGAAGGGGACACGATCATGAAGAGAGAGTTTGCGAGCTTCACCTTTGCCATCTGGTTCGGTGTCTGGTGCTGTGTGATTGGCGTACCCGGCCTGGCCGCCGACACGTTCATCGTGAAGAGCGACTCCCGCACGTACAGCCACGACTGCGAGCAGAACGAGGACAACTGCCCGGGCGAGTTCCGCATCCTCGACACCCTCGACAACAATAGTGTGTACAAGGAAACTACCACCGATAACCCGTGGACGCCGACATACGATGCCGGCGGGATCTACCTGGCGCTGGTCACCACGGTCGAAGGGCTGATCGTGGCC
>CBFDBL010000397.1:0-6254 GCA_965603035.1 uncultured bacterium | reverse complement strand
CAAGGCCCTGCCGAAGGAGCGCGAGCTGTCGGCCCTGGCCGACTCTGCTGGTGCCCGCACGGCCGAGGCCGCGACGGCTGCACTCGGCGCCTTCGAGAAGTCGCCCAGCAACCCGATGCAGGCCTACCTGGCCGTTATCTACGCAGCGCTCGGCCGCAGAAGCGATGCTGAGTTCCTCAACAAGGCCCGTAAGCTGGTCACAGGTGCAGCGTTCAAGCCCATGCACCTCCTCGCGCTTCGTGACGCGGCTACCGCGTTGCTGGCGCCCTCGGGCCAGGTTGACGGCACCGCCCTCGTCGGCCGCGTCAGGGACCACCGACAGCACATCGGTGGCGATGACGCCGTCATCCTCACCGCGCTGGCCTGCCGAAGGGCCGGCGGCGAGGCCTGGCGCACGTTCCGCGCCGAGGCCCACGACCTCGTCGGCCGCCAGCCCCTGAGAGGCAGCGTCGTCGTCCTCATCAACCGGCTCGCCGGCTCCGCGCTGCCCATCGTCGCCAGCAGCAGGTAGCGGCGTGCCGTCCCCGCCCGTTCTCGCGCGCCCGGCCCCACTCGGGGCCGGGCGCGTTTCTCGTCTCAGCGGCGGTTGCAGGGGCACGGTCCACGGGTATACTCACCACGAGTCCCTGCGCTCTACCTGTGACATCGGAGGATGGCGATGGCAGCCAAAGGCAACCCGCAGTGGCCCGTCCTGACGAGCTACGACCAGGAGCACCTGGCGCGCGTCGCGCTGCCGCTGGGCGGGATCGGCACGGGCACCGTGTCGCTCGGCGGGCGAGGCGATCTGCGCGACTGGGAGATCGTGAACCGCCCGGCGAAGGGCTTCCAGCCACGCCACGCCTTCTTCGCGCTCTGGGCGAAGGCCAGCGGCAAGGAGCCGGTGACCCGCTGCCTCGAGGGCGCGCTCCAGCCGCACTACGAGGGCTCCCACGGCTCTACCGAGGCCAACCACGGCCTGCCGCGCTTCCGCCGCTGCGCGTTCCTCGCCGCCTACCCCTTCGGCCAGGTGCTGCTCGCCGACCCCGACGTGCCGCTCGACGTCCGCATCGAGGCCTTCAACCCCCTCGTCCCAGCCGACGTGGACCCCAGCAGCATCCCCGTCGCCGTCCTCCGCTTCGTGCTGACCAACCGTTCGACGAAGCCCGTCGCCGCCTCGGTTTGCGGCAGCCTCGAGAACTTCATCGGGTCCGACGGCCGAAGCGGCAAGCCTTCGCGCAACGCCAACGCCTTCCGCAAGACCCCGCGGCTCCAGGGCATTGCCATGGCCTCGCGGGGCGTCGAGCCCGCCGCCGAGCAGTGGGGCACCATCGCACTCGCCACGACAGCCAAAGCGGGCGTCTCCCACCGCACGGCCTGGGCCAACGTGAGCTGGGGCGACACGCTGCTCGACTTCTGGGACGACTTCAGCGACGATGGCCGGCTCGACGAGCGCGAGCCCGCCGGCGCCGACGCGCCCACCGCGTCGGTCGCCGTCCGCGCCCGCGTGCCCGCGCGGGGCTCGTGGACCGTCACCTTCCTGCTGGCCTGGCACTTCCCCAACCGCCAGACCTGGACGCCGGCCAAAGGGGAGGACTGCTGCGCGGCCAACACCATCGGCAACTACTACACCACGCAGTACGACGATGCCTGGGACGCCGCCGAGCGCACGGCGGCGAAGCTCAAGCGGCTGGAGGCCGACACGCTGGCGTTCGTCCGCAGCTTCTGCGCCAGCGACCTGCCACACGAGGTCAGGGAGGCGGCACTCTACAACCTCAGCACCCTGCGCACCCAGACGGTCTTCCGCACCCCCGACGGCCGCTTCTTCGGCTGGGAGGGGTGCAGCAACCAAGGCGGATGCTGCCACGGCTCGTGCACCCACGTGTGGAACTACGAGCACGCCACTGGGTTCGTCTTCGGCGCCATCGGCCAGTCGATGCGCGACAGCGAGTTCGCCTGCCGCACCGACGGCCGCGGCCTGATGAGCTTCCGCTGCAACCTGCCCATCGAGCGGGCCACCGAGCAGGGAAAGGCCGCGGCCGACGGCCAGATGGGCTGCCTCATGCGCCTCCACCGCGAGTGGCAGCTCAGCGGCGACGACGACTTCCTGCGCCGGCTCTGGCCCATGGCCCGCAAGGCGCTCGAGTTCTGCTGGGTGCCCGGCGGCTGGGACGCCGACCAGGACGGGGTGATGGAGGGCTGCCAGCACAACACGATGGACGTCGAGTACTACGGCCCGAACCCCCAGATGGGCGCGTGGTATCTCGGCGCGCTGCGCGCCTGCGAGGAGATGGCGCGCTATCTCGGCGAGGACGACTTCGCCGACCGCTGTCGTGACCTCTTCGAGCAGGGCAGGGCGTGGCTCGACGCCCACCTCTTCAACGGCGACTACTACGAGCACCAGATCGTGCCCGCGGGCTCCGACGCCCAGATCGCCCAGGGCCTGCGACACCACATGGGCGCGTCGGACCTCACCGACCCCGTGCTCCAGCTCGGCGCAGGGTGCCTGGTCGATCAGCTCGTCGGGCAGTTTACCGCCCACGTCCTCGGCCTCGGCTACCTGCTCGACCGCGGCCACGTCCGAAAGACCCTCCGCAGCATCCTGCGGCACAACTTCCAGCGAGGGCTCCACGGCCACTTCAACCACCTGCGCAGCTTTGCCCTCAACGACGAGTCGGCCCTGCTCATGGCCACCTACCCGCGCGGGCGGCGGCCGAAGCGGCCCTTCCCCTACTTCAACGAGGTGATGACCGGCTTCGAGTACGCCGCGGCCGTCGGCATGCTCTACGAGGGGCAGACCCAGGCGGGGCTACGGTGCATCCGCGCCATCCGCGCCCGCTACGACGGCGCGCGGCGCAGCCCCTTCGACGAGGCCGAGTGCGGCCACCACTACGCCCGCGCCATGGCGAGCTGGGCCGCCGTCCTCGCACTCACCGGCTTCCGCTACTCGGGGGTCGAGAGGTCGCTGACCTTCGCCGCCGCGACCGAGCGCACCCGCTGGTTCTGGTCCACCGGCTACGCCTGGGGCACGGTCGAGCAGCGGCCCCTCAAGCGCGGCATCAGGGTCGTGCTCACCGTCCTGCACGGGACACTGGAGCTCGAGCGGCTCTGCCTCACCGGGGCCGGCTCGCTCGAGCTCCCTCGTCGCCTGAGGCTTGCCAGGGGCGCGACCGCGTCGCTCCTGGTCCCCGCCCGGTGACTGCCAGCGCCCTCCGCAGGCTCCGTAAGTATCTATATAGCAATGGTTTAGAATCCGCTGATTTCAGAGGCCGTAAACGGCCTCTGGCGGCAGTTTCTGGCGGCGCGCGACCCATAGTACCTCCGGCCGCGCGCGGGCCCGCCGCCCGCTCCGCAAGTGTAGCACGGCACTGGCCTTGGGGAGTCCGGGCCGGATTGCTTCGGGGGCCGAAACAACGCCGTATTCGGCCGCTGGGCCCCTTCGCCTCGCGGGGTCAGCGCAGCTCGATGACGGCGACGTCCGCGCCGGCGAGGGTGAGCGTGGCCTTGCCGTCCCGCCACTCGACGGGCTTGCTGGTGACGAGGTCGCGGCTCTTGCCGGCCGCGAGACCCTGAAGGGTGATGGTGGCCGTGCGCCGCTCGGGGCTGTCGTTGAAGACGGTGAGGTAGCGGTCGCCGAAGCGTTCGACGTAGACCTTGGGGTCGCTGGAGTGGGCCTGGGTGATCGGCTCCCAGCCCGCCTCGGCGACCCTCTTGCACAGCGGCACGTACTTCTTGAAGAGCGGGCGGTCGCGGTCGTAGAGCTCGGGGCGGGTGAAGTAGTGGCCCTGCGAGGCGTTGTGGCTGAAGAAGCCAGGAAACATGCCGTAGGCCAGGCACCGCTTCATGTACCGCTCGACGAGCGCGTGCGAGAACTCCTCGAAGCGGGTGTTCATCAGGAAGCAGTAGGGCTTGCCCCTGCACATCGAGCGGCGGTAGAGCAGGTCGGCGTCGGACATGGGCCGCCACTGGCCGCCGCGATGCCAGTTGGTCTCGGTGCCCATCACCTCGAGCATGGGCGCGAGCCAGCACAGGCGGGTAGGGGCGCCGTTCGCCATCATCAGCTTGCCCATCTTGTGGACGTCGCGGGCGATGGCGCGGACGTACTCGAAGGCGATGAGGCCGCGGAAGATGGCCGGCTTGTGGCTGTCGGGCGCGAAGGTGAGCGGGCTGTCGGCGGCGGCGAAGTGGTCGCGGCGGAAGTCGAGCTCGTCGGTGACGTAGCCCTCGCTGGAGTCGACGTACTCGCCGTCGAGGTCGCCCTTGCGCGTCGGGCCGTAGAGCTTCTCGCGCAGGTCGGCGTTCCACTTGTTCTTGAAGTCGGTCACCTCGCCCCGGATGCCGGGCATCGAGTTCATGCTCCACACGGCGCCGTTGCACCAGGGGGTGTCGCGCAGGCGTGCGGGGAACCCCCCGCTCTCGTTGTGGTAGCCGCAGGCGGAGAAGGCGCTGGCCCGACGGTCGCCCTTGTCGACCAGGCGCTTCGCCTCGGCGAGCGCGGCCCCCATCGTCCGCGGCATCTCCTTCGGCATCTTCATCCACCACGTGTGCGGCTCGGTGTAGCGGAAGGTCGTGATGTCGTGGGCGTCGTCCCAGGCGGTCTCGTTGTTGCCCTCCTTGAACTTGAAGCCGAAATCCTGCCAGCCTTTGACCGCGCTGATCTTCGCGAAGGGCATCCACAGCCCCTGCTCGGGCGTGCGGCAGCGGAAGTGGTCGGGGAACAACTCGTAGTACCGGGCGAGCGCGGCGCGGAAGCCCCAGTCTCCAGGGAAGTGGAACACGCAGAAACGGAGCTGCGCCGTGGGCTTCTCGGGCGTGAGGCCGATGTCGTAGGCCAGGAAGATCTCCCGGGCGGTGGCGTTGAACCCGATGCGGTAGAAGGCGGGGCGCGCGAGGTCTATTCCCAGCGCCGTGCCGATCCTCTCCCCCTCCTCGAAGATGTTGGGGATGTGGACGACGGCGCCAAAGGGGTAGCGAGACAGCCGTCCGTTGACGCCCACGCGGAAGCGGCTGGCATTCATGTACTCCCGGCCCGTCTCGACCGGCGACGCGGTGCGTGGGTCGTGAAGCCAGCGTGCCGTCGCTTCCTGGATCCGCACGGCGTAGATGAGCGTGATGGCCCGGTCCTTGCCAGAGGTGTCTTTGAGCGTCACGTCGTGGAAGACGACGCCGTGGCCGCGTCGTGGCTCATCGCGCAACTCGAGGCCCAGCGCGTTCTGCTCGATGCGGACGAAGTGGGAGTTCGCCGCCACGTCGCGCACCTGGAAGCCAGCTCCTGGCTCGGCCTCGAGTGCGACGGGCACGCCGTCGAACAGGCCGGCGCCCTTCGGCGGCCGCAGCACCCGCAGCTCGGCGTCGCGGAACCACGCCTTGCCCGTGTGGCGGCGCAGCAGCATGTGCAAGCTCAGGCTCTTGACCGGCTTCTCGGGGAAGACGATGACCTGGCGGCGCTGCCAGTCGTGGGTGCCGACGCCGAACGGCGAGATCTGGCCCCACAGCGGCGTCCCGTCGGCATAGACGAGGTCGAGGTAGAGCGAGTAGTCGCTGTTCGGGCCCCCGCCGACGCCCTCGGCCTTGCTCCAGGCCACGGCGACGATGGGCTCGGGCCGCTGCTGGTCGAGCGTGACCGTCTGCGAGACCCCGCGCTGGACCTTCGCATCGGCGCCGTTGTCGCACACCCACAGCTTGCCCTCGCGCGCGAAGCCCTTCTGCCAGGCCCGCCACGCGCCGGGCCGCAGCAGGTTCTCGCCGGCCTGCTCGGCATCGAGCACGCGCTTGACGATCTGTCCGTCTCGCGGCCCTTCTGTCTCGGCCATCGCCAGCCCTCCGAGCCCTCCGCAGGCCGCCACGAGGCCGACCAGCAACAGGGCGCACCCGCGCCGTGCAGCCATCTCTCGCCCTCCGTCACAGTTCCGAGATCATTGCCTGACGGCATTCTACTGACCTCTGCATAGGCAATGCAAGCCTCGCGTGGCGGCAGGCCTTGCCGGCCGGGCGCGCGCACGTTGTTGGAAGCGGCCAGTGTGGACTGCGAATCCCGGCGCCCGCAAGCTCACTGACGGCATAGCCGTTTCGCGAGGTGACGGTTCCCCGGTGCCCCGCCGAGGCTGCTGACAGGGGGCTGTCACGTCCTCCTGTGCCCGTCCGGGCCGCGGCTCCGCTCGCCCGTGGCTCCCGTCGCCTTGTGCGAAGGGCATGCCGGCCAGCTGATCGGTGTCAGGCACAGCTGATCGGTGTCAGGCACTGATTAGTGTGATTAGCGGCTGATCGGTGTCAGGCAC
>CBFDBL010000396.1:0-6260 GCA_965603035.1 uncultured bacterium | reverse complement strand
GCAACCCCTTTCATCACTCCAATTGTCCCACTTCGCCAGAAACAGTACACCTCTCTTCCGTCCGTACCCTCCATGCCTCTTCCTCCTCTCTTTCCTGTTCCCCAATCTGCGCCAATCTGCGCAATCTGCGGATGCTCCTTTCTCCCTTCCGTACCCTCCATGCCTCTTCCTCCTCTCTTTCCTGTTCCCCAATCTGCGCCAATCTGCGCAATCTGCGGACACCTTCTTCCTCTTACTCCACCGCCGGTCCGCGGATGCGCTCGCCGCGGCGCTGGCGGGCCTGGTCGGCGGGGTCGAAGGTCCCGTAGAAGAGCGCGTTGGCGTCCATCCACGTCACCAGCCGCTCGAGGTCGGAGGGGGAGAGCTCGACCTTGTTGTGACCCTTGAGCAGCATCCGCATCAGCGGGCTGCCGCGTGCGCCGAAGAAGCCGGGACGGCTGAGCGGCTCGCTGTTCACCTTGCGGAAGTCGCCCCGCCTGCCGCCCCACGCCGAGTAGGGGACCCGCGGCGCGAGCGCGTTGTAGGAGCAGGAGAACTGCCCCGCGGGCTTGCCGGTGAGCACGATGCCCTTCTTGGGCTTCGCGCCGCCGTGGCAGCGGACGCAGTGCTTGTCGAGGACGGGCTGCACAAGGAGCGGGTAGCTGAGCGGCTTCGAGCCATCGGGGCCGGGCGCGATGGCCGAGGGCGGACGGAAGAGCGCCTTCGCCGTGGGCTGCACGGGCGGCGCCTGCGAACGCGGCTCGTGACAGCCGATGCACGAGGCCGTCTCGCCCGGCTGGAGGTAGACGATGCTGCGCATGACCTGCACCGCCTGCCCGCGCCCGTCGAGCGCCTGGAACGCCAGCGCCTTGCCGGCCGGCGCCCTGAAGTGCGCGGAGCCGTCGGCCTCAACCGGTACGGTGCCGAGCACCTGCTTGCCCGGCGAGGCGTTCGCCAGGCCGACCCGCGGGCTGTTGATGTGCGGCGTCGTCTTCGGCAGCACCTGCACGATCCGCAGCCGCCGCACCGAGCCCGCGGGCAGCGGCGGGAAGCTCTCGTAGACGTTCAGCAGCAGGAGCGTCCCCTCCCCTCCCCGCGTGCCTTGTCCCCCCGCGCGCTCGTCCCTCCCGCCCTGGCCCGCCACGCGCTCGTCCCTCCCGCTCCGCCCCGCCACGCGCTCGTCCCTCCGCTCTGCGGGGGGACGCGAGGGCCGCCGCTCCGCGGCCGTTCGCTGTCGCGGCGTTCCCTGTTGACCGTGCCGCAGGAGCGGCGGGGTGGGCGTCCCCACGCCGGAGCGTAGGGACGAGCTCCCTTGGGTGCGCGGGGCCGCACCGCTTGTTGAGGGCACGGTGGGCGGGCGCGGGCGCGGGCGCAGCGGCATGGGCCAGAGGCTCGAGATGGCGGGGTCGCGGTAGAGCAGCTCGCGGCTGCCGAAGGCGTCGCAGAGGTAGAGGCCGAACATCTCCCGGTGATTCGCCGTCGGCTCGCCGATGAGCGGCTGATAGCTGTAGGCGGCGAGGAAGAGCGTCTCGCTGAGCGGCCAGGGGCTGCGGTAGCAGTGGCCCGGCCAGCGCCGCTGCTCGACGGGCACGGCCGGCTTCTTCGGCACGCCCACGGGCGCGTGCCAGTGGCCGCCCGTCTGGCGGATGACGGGCGCCTCGCTCTCGGGGAAGAGCGCGTCGGGCGTGAGCCGCGCGATGGGCGCGGGGCCGTCGATGCCGCGGGCCACGTCTAGCAGGATGATGGAGCCCGCGGTCATCGCGTGATGCGCGGCGGCCGTGGCCATCACCCGCGACGACCCGGGCACGGGCCGCGCCTCCCACGTGCCGACGGGGCTCAACGTGTTGTTGCCGTAGAAGGCAGCCGCCAGGCTGCCGTCGGGGCGGCAGCTCCAGAGCTGCTGGTAGTGCACGGCGTGGCGGTCCACGTAGTCCCAGCGGGTGTAGACGACGCGCCCGTCGTTGAGGACACAGGGGTCCCACTCGTGGGTCTCGTGCCAGGAGAGGGTGCGGACGTTGCGGCAGCCTGGCTGCCGTGGGCAGTCTGCCCCCTGGGCAGACTGCGAAGCCGCCTCTGGGCGGCCGCCGTCGGCCTCGCACAGAGCGAGGGTGTGGGTAGGGCACGGCCCGCGTCCGCAGCGGTGGAAGCCACCGCGTCGGGTCGAGAGGAAGATGAGCTTGCCGCTGGGCAGGTAGCGTGGCGCGAAGTCGTCGTGCGGGCCGTCGGTGAGCTGGCGCAGACCGGAGCCGTCGGCGCCGACCTCGTAGAGGTGGTAGAAGACGTCGGCGTGGTCGTCGCGGTTCCTCGGCGGCTCGTCCACCTTGCAGAAGGCGAAGACGACGCGCTGGCCGTCGAAGCTCACGTCGGGCAGCAGATAGCTCCCAGCCGGCAGCTCGGCCGCGAGCTGGCGGCAGCGCATCGAGCGGCCCGGCTCCTCGAGCACGAACAGGCCGCCGCCCGGCCGCGCATCGCGCCCGAGGTACTGCGTGAGCTGGTGGCTGAAGGCGCTCGGCACCCGCTTGACGAACAGCAGCGGACCCGTCTGCGCGAGCGGATTGGCGAAGACGATGCGGCGCCGCAGGCCGTGGACCCGCCGCCACAGGTCCTCCCACTGCGCCTGCGTCGTCGTCGGAGCGGCCGTCCGGCGGCGCCACTCGCGCCACAGCGCGTCCCAGCGCATCGCCAGCTCTCCGGTCTCGACCCCGTTCGCCTCGAGGAAGCAAGCCAGCTTGTCGCCCCCTCGGAGCGTCCGCCCGATCGCCTCCTCCCAGGTGCTCGGCTCCCGCTTCGTCCCGATCCCATCCCGCATCCGCCAATCGCGCTCGACCAGCGCCGGGCCAGATGGGGGCTGCTGTCCAGCGGCGGCAGACACCGTGGTCAGCGCGAGCAGCAGCGCCGGCAGCCGCATGCCCATGGCTACTCCGCCGCGAAGGGGTTCTCGATGCGGACGCCCATGATGACCTGCCCGGGGTTGAGGTCCTCCGTCCACAGCGTCCCGCAGTTGGCGCTCGCCGCTGCCGCCACGATCAGGCCGTCCCAGAACGACACGGTGTTGAGGATCGAGCAGTCGATGGCTTCGAAGACGATCTGAGGCGTGATCGTGACGACCTCGAACATGTCCAGGAGCTGCAGGTCCGCTTTCACGGTCAGCGGGTCCATGAGCAGCTTCCGAGTGGCTGTAACATATGCCTCTTGAAGTACTTGGGTCGAGATAACCCCGGTGGCCTCCTCCGTGAGCGACCGCAGCAGCGCTCGTGCACGCTCAAGCTTGGGCCCCGCGTCTTCGTCCATGCTGTAGACGATGATGTTCGTGTCTACGAAGACCTTAGCCATAGCGCTGGATCTCCTCACGGTTCCACTTCCAGCCCCGTGAGTTCCCCCTGGCCTTGTCCACCGCCTCGAAGAATGCCTCGAGCCTAGCCCCCTTAGAAACGGAGACCTGCTGCTCAAGCAACTCGCGGATCAGTGCGTTGAGCGACGTGCCGCGGCGCTGGGCGTACTCCCGACCGGCCGTGAGGAGCTGGTCGCTGAGCGAGATCGTCAGATTGGGCATGGGTGGTCCTCCGGTTCAGGGTTCTCGACACAGGCCAAGTGAACACAGCCGCTGTGACACAGTATACGTGCTCACAGGCTCTGTGTCAAGGGGGTGCTGCTCACCCCTCCCCGATCCCCAGAATCTCCATGGCGTTGCCGCCCAGGATCTTCGCGCGATACTCGGGCGGGACGCCCATGCCGTCCAGGAGGAGCTGGTAGTCCTGGTGGACGTCGGCCATCCACTCGTGGGCGACGTCGGTGCCGAAGACGATCTTCTCGTAGGGGTGCTTGCCCATGTGGCCCTGGTAGGGGTGGCCGGGCCGGTCCCACCACAGGAGCGAGCGGAGGAACTGGGGGGTCTTCTTCTTGAGGGTCGAGCCGGAGAGGTCGAACCACAGGTTGGCGTTCCAGCGCGCGCTCATCGTGGCCTCCTCGTACCAGGGGTTGCCGAGGTGGGCGCCGATGATCTTGAGTGCGGGGAAGAGGCGGGCGATGTGGTCGAGGTAGATGGGCCGGCAGCGGTTGCTGTCGCGGTCGTCCTGCTCCATGTCGCGTCGGCGCGCGACGATGCCGAGGTGGAAGAGGGCCACCAGCCCGCGCTCGGCCATCCGCCCGTAGACGGGCCAGTAGGCGCGGTCGTTGTAGTTCGCCCTGGGGTCGATGAACTTCACGCCCCGGAAGCCGGCGTCGGCGAACTCGCCGATGCGCTCGGGCTCGTCGTCGCCGAGGGCGAAGAAGGCGAAGGGGATGATGCGATCGCGCTGGGCCTGGGCCGCGGCCATCACGGCGTCGTTGGCGTGGCGGCCGAAGATCACGGCCTTGTCGATGCCGATCCGGTCGCACGCGGTCAGCAGGCTGTCGAGCTCGCCGTCGCCGCCGGCGAAGTGCACGTGGCAGTCGATGACCATGGCTGCTCCCTTCCTGAGCAAGAGTGGGCGGTCCGCGGGCGATTGTAGCCACGCAACGCACGCCGCGCAACGGTCCCGCGCGACCGCGCCGAGGCGATCTGGTATAATGCCGCCGACACAGGCCCCAGGCGCCGGCGCCCGTGCGCCCGCGCGGCACCCTCGGAGTGGCAGGCGCGACATGGAGCACGCGCACCTCACCGACCTGATCGACCCGGCTGTCCTCCAGAAGATCCAGGACAGCTTTGCGGCGGCGACGCGCCTGCACGCTGTGCGACCTCATCGACTGCGAGGTGCTCCACAGCACGTTCGGCGACCCCATCACGGCCGACGCGGCCCGCGCCTGGGCGCCGACCCGCGAGCGCCCCATCGGCATCGTCAACTTCGTCGAGCCCATCGAGTTCGGCGACCACAGCTTCGGCCACATCGAGATGATCGCGCTGATCGGCGGCGAGCCGCCCTCCCCCGCCTATCTCGCCGACCTCGCCGAGCGGCTGGAGATGGACCCCGAGACGCTGCGCAAGCTCGTCGCCGCGAGCACCGCCACCGGCCCCGGCGAGGTGGACGCCGCCCGCGGCCTGCTGCGCTCCATCGCCGGCGTCCTCTCCGACCTGTGCCGGGCCAGCCACGAGTCGCGGCAGAAGGTCCGCGAGCTGTCCACCCTCTACGACGTCTCCACCATGCTGACCCAGACCATGGACCTCCGCGGCCGCCTGAGCATCCTCACCCGTAAGGCCACCGAGACCCTCGGCGTCAAGGGCTGCCTCATCCGCCTCATCGACGACGAGACCGGCGAGCTCGTCGTCAAGGCCGTCCACAACCTCTCCCAGCGCTACCTCGAGAAGGGCTCCGTCAACCTCGCCGACAGCGCCGTGGACCAGGAGGCCGTCCTCGGGCGCGTCGTCTACCTGCCCGACGTGACCCGCGACCACAGGACCCTCTACCCGACGGAGGCGGCCGAGGAGGGCCTCGCCTCGATGCTCTGCGTCGCGCTCCGCAGCCGCGGCCGCGTGATCGGCACCATCCGCGTCTACACGGGCAGGCCCCACCGCTTCACCGACGACGAGGCCCGCCTCTTCCAGGCCATCGCCAACCAGGCCGCCGTGGCCATCGAGAACGCCGCCCTCTACGAGGAGGCCGTCCGCGCCCAGGCCCTCGATCGCGAGCTCGACGCCGCCGCCGAGATCCAGGGCCACCTCTTCCCCGACCACGACCCCCGGATCGACGGCTTCGACATCGCCAGCCGCTACATCCCCTTCGGCAGCGTCGGCGGCGACTTCTACGACTTCGTCCCCGTCCAGGACGAGCACGTCGGCATCGTCATCGGCGACGTCGCCGGCAAGGGCGTGCCCGCCGCCATCCTCATGGCCGCCACCCGCGCCGTGCTCCGCGGCCACATCGACACCATCTTCGCCGCACGCGACATCGTGGCCAACACCAACCGCTCGCTGTGCCGCGACATCGCCGCCGACCAGTTCGTCACCCTCTTCTACGGCGCGCTCGACACCGTCAGCCGCCGCTTCACCTACTGCAACGCAGGCCACGCCCTCCCCCTGATCTTCCGCGACGGCGAGCACTGCGCCCTCATCGAGGGCGGCATGGCCATCGGCGTAGACCCCGAGGCGCCCTACGAGGAAGCCCAGTTCACCCTCCAGCCCGGCGACGTCCTCGTCTTCTACACCGACGGGCTCACCGAGACGACGGACCCCGACCTCGAGATGTTCGGCCGCGAGCGCATCCGCGAGGCCGTCGCCCCACACGCCGGCCTGCCCGCCGCCGACCTGCTCGACCACCTGTCGCGCGCCGCGCGCGCCTTCGCACGCGGCGCTCCCGCCACCGACG
>CBFDBL010000395.1:0-6296 GCA_965603035.1 uncultured bacterium | reverse complement strand
CCACGCCGAGGCCGAGCCACTGAGCCGCCGCGGCCTCGCCGTCGCACAGGCCGCTCTCGGGCCAGACCACCCCCACGTCGCAGGCCAGTTGCTCAACCTGGCCGAGCTGCTCCAGGACCTCGACCGGCTCGACGAGGCCGAGCCGCTCCTGCGCCGAGCCGTCCCAGTCGTCGAGCAGGCCTACGGGCCCGACCACCCCCATCTCGCCAGCACCCTCAACAACCTCGCCCTCGTCCTCAAAGCCACAGGCCGAACCGACAAGGCCGAGCCGCTCTACCGCCGCGCGCTCGCCATCGACGAGGAGGCCTTCGGCCCCGACCACCCCTCCATCGCCGTCCGACTCAACAACCTCGCAGGCCTCATGCTCGCCTGCGACCGCGCCCGCGAGGCCGTCCCGCTCGCCGAGCGCGCCCTGGAGATCGACCTCGCCGCTTTCGGACCCATGCACCCGCGCGTCGCCAACCGCCTCAACTCCGTCGCCACCATCTACAGGGCCACCGGCCGGCTCGCCGACGCCGCCCCGCTCGCCCACCGCGCCATCCAGATCCTCCTGGCCACCGTCGGGCCTCACCACCCCACCACCCAGGCCATCCTGCGCAACTGGGCGGACCTGTTCGGGTAGCCTCTGCGCGGCGTCCCCCTTCCCGCGACGTAGCGTAAGCGTCCCGCTTGCGGCGGGGCCGCTTGACGAAGCGCGGGCGAGGGGATACGATCCGCCGCCACACGGGCCGTGCACAGGAGCATGCCGCATGATGACGAGCCGCGAGCTGGTCGAGCGGGCCGTGACCTTCACCGGGCCGGAGCGGGTGCCGCGCGCGCTGCCCGAGCCGTGGGGCACCGACTTCTTCGGCGTCGGCCCAGGCCCCGACCCCGACTGGGAGCCGACGGCCGAGGGCGAGGACGAGTGGCGATGCGTGTGGGTGAAGCTCGGCGAGGGCGACCACACGATGGGGCAGGTCAAGGGCCATCCGCTCGACGACTACGCGAAACTCGACGACTTCCCCTTCCCCGACTACGACCTGCCGGCCCGCTACGAGGCGGCCCGCGAGCGGGTGAAGGAGGCGGGCGAGAAGTTCGTCCTCGCCAGCGCGCCCGTGACGTTCATCCACCGCCTCGACTACCTGCGGGGCAACGTCGACGCGATGATGGACCCCTACGACCACCCCGACGAGCTGGGCCGGCTGCTCGACCGCATGGCCGACATCGCGATCGACGCGATCCGCCACTTCCGCGACATCGGCGTGCACGGCGTCGTCTCGTGCGATGACTGGGGGCTCCAGGACCGGCTGTTCATCCGGCCCGAGACGTTCAGGGCGTTCTTCAAGCCGCGCTACCGGCGGGTCTACGACGCGGCGCGCGAGGCGGGGATGCTCACGTTCCTCCACTCGTGCGGCCACATCGTCGAGATCCTCGACGACCTGATCGACGCGGGCCTCGACGTCATCCAGATGGACCAGCAGGAGAATATGGGCGTCGAGCTGCTCGGCGAGCGCTTCGGCGGACGGCTCGCCTTCTGGTGCCCCGTGGACATCCAGCAGACGATGGTCCACGGCAGCCTCGACGACATCCGCGCCTACGCCCGCAAGCTGATCGAGACCCTCGGCTGTTTCGACGGCGGGTTCATCGCCAAGTGGTATCCCTCCCCCCTGGCCGTGCAGCACAGCGAGGAGCGCATCCGCGCCATGGCCGAGGCGTTCGTCGAGTACGGCCAGTATCGGTGAGAGGCGGGGGGCCTCATTTGCGATTTGCGATTGGCGATTGGGGATTGGGGATCGGCGATTGCGCCTGACGGGGGATATGCCGTGACACGACGCCTGAGCCGTTGCCTTCGCCTCGGGGCGGGCGCCCTGCTCGTGCTTGCTGCGCTCGGCTGCCAGCGCACGACGCCGAGGAGAGCCCCCGTGGCCGAGCCGCCGCCGGCCGATTTCTACGTGGCCACCAACGGGGACGACGCCTGGTCGGGCACGGTCGCAGCGCCCAACGGCGACGGCACCGACGGCCCCTTGGCGACCCTCAGCCGAGCGCGCGACGCCGTGCGCGCGCGGGCGGCGCGCAAGGGACGCGGCGTCACCGTGCTGATCCGCGGCGGAACCTACCGGCTCGCCGCGACGATGGTCTTCTCCCTTACCGATTCCGCGCCCGAGGGCGCGACGATC
This sequence comes from uncultured bacterium, assembly GCA_965603035.1. Lineage (GTDB taxonomy): Bacteria > Planctomycetota > PUPC01 > DSUN01 > DSUN01 > CAZDNN01. The sequence continues at coordinate 4,140 of CBFDBL010000395.1, read as the reverse complement.
GCGTACGCCGCGTATCCCGGCGAGCGGCCCGTCTTCAGCTCGGGACGCCCGGTCACGAATTGGCGTCGGCTCGAGGAGTCGCCAGGCGAGCTGCCCGAGGCGGCGCGCGGCAAGGTCTGGGTCGCCGACGTCTCCGCCCTCGGCACGTTCCGCACCCTCTTCGACGGCGACCGCGAGCTGCCCCGCGCCCGCAGCAAGGGCTTCCGCCAAACCAACAGCACCCCCCGCGGCACGAAGAGCGACAGCCGCACCGTCCAGTTCCCCAAGGGCGCCGTCGGACCCTATACGAGCCTGGCCGACGCCGAGCTGCGCATCATCCCCTGCAACTTCTGGGTCATGAACCTCCTGCCCATCGAGTCCATCGACCCGGCCTCCCGCACCCTCCGCACGACCGTGCCCGGCACCTACCCCTTGGGCAAGAACGGGATGAACGACCGCCCGACGGCCTGGGTGGAGAACGTGCTCGAGGAACTCGACGAGCCCGGCGAGTGGATGCTCGACTCCGCCAAGGGTCTCCTCTATCTGTGGCCCGAAGGCGATCGCCCGAGCGACGGCATCGTCGCGCCCGCACTGACCGAGCTCATCCGCATCGAGGGCACGATCGACTACGACGGGCCGACCGACACACCCGTTCAGGGTCTGGAGTTCCTCGGGCTGACGTTCAAGCACGGCGACCGGCTGCCCTGGCACGGCCGCACAGGCTGGGGCGTGCAGCACGACTGGGAGATGTTCGACAGGCCCACCGCCCTCGTGCGTCTGCGAGGCGCCGAGCGCTGCGCCATCGAGGACTGCACGTTCGCCGCCAGCGGCCACTCCGCCGTCCGCCTCGACCTCCACGCCCAGCACAACCGCATCGTCGGCAACCACATCCACCACGTCGGCGGCGTCGGCGTCCTCCTCGCAGGCTACGGCCCAGGCACCAAGGACGCGAACAAGCACAACGAGGTGGCCAACAACCTCATCCACCATATCGGCCAGCACTACTGGGGCTCGGCCGCCATCTTCGCCTGGCAGAGCGGCGAGAACCGCATCGCCCACAACCACGTCCACCACATCCCCTACACCGCCATCCTCGCCACAGGCCGCATCCACCGCGCCCCGCCCGGCCCCGCCGAGTGCTCCCGCACCATCCGTCGCCACGAGGTCCCCGACGACTTCGCCGGAATGCCCTGGGCCCGGCGCGAGCCCTTCCTGCACGCCCGCAGGAACCTCATCGCCTGGAACGACCTCCACCACTGCATGGAGACCCTCGGCGACGGCAACTGCATCTACGTCTCGGGCGCCGGCGGCGGGAACGTGGTGCGCGGCAACTTCTGCCACGACTGCATCGGCGCGTACATGAACGCGGTGATCCGCTGCGACGACGACCAGCACGGGACCCTGATGGAGCGGAACCTCTGCACCCGCACCGGCGGCCACGGCGAGGGCTTCATCTCCAAGGGCGACAACGACATCATCAACAACGTGATCGCCGACCTGCGGCCCGTCCACCGCCATCGCGGCTACATCGTCTTCCCCTACGGCAACCTCCAGGGCGCGACCGTCGAGCACAACATCCTCTACTCGCGCCGCAAGGGCCAGATCCTCTACCACGAGGGCGGCAGCCGACGAGGCGGCGGCCCACCGCGGCTCCGCGACACGACGACCGACCGCAACCTCTACTGCTGCACCAGCGACCCCGCCTGGGCGGCCAAGCACTTCGAGGCCCAGCGGCCCCACGGCGTCGATGCCCACAGCCTCGCCGCCGATCCGAAGTTCATCGATCTCGATGGGGACGACTTCCGCTTCCGCCCCGGCTCACCTGCCCCCGGTTTGGGCATCGAGCCGCTGGACGCGAGCCAGGCCGGCCTCGAGGAGCGCTACCACCAGCGGCTCATCGGCCGCCGCATCACGACCCGCATCGAGCCGGGCGGCGGCGTGCTCGACAAGCCCGTTCACGTCACCATCACGTGCAGCGCGCCCGACGCCGCGATCCACTACACCCTCGATGGCTCGGAGCCGACCGAGGCGTCCCGACGCTACTCCGAGCCCTTCGTCCTCGAGCGGGCCGCCACCGTGCGCGCCAGGGCCTTCGCCGACAAGGGCGTCGATCCCGTGGGCGCCGCCGCCCAGTTCGTCCCGCCGCCGCAGCCGATCGTCGAGGGCTTCGAGCACGTGCCCGTCGGCGACACCACGCCCAACGCCACGACGAGCGAGGACGCGAAGAAGAAGCAGTACATGGCGCGGGTCAGCGACGAGCAGGCCGCGGGCGGTAAGCACAGCCTCAAGTTCACCGACGGCCCCGGCCAGCAGTACCCGTTCAGCCCCCACGTCTACTACCGCTGCCGGTTCGTCGAGGGCCGGATGGTGGGGCGGCTGGCCGTGCGGCTCGACACCAAGGCGCAGTTCCGCTACCAGTGGCGCCACTACGAGGGCAGCGGCTACCGCGAGGGGCCCACGATCTTCATCGCGCCAGGAGGCAGGCTCCAGCACGAAGGCAAGCCGCTGCTCACCCTGCCTGCGGGGCAATGGGTGCGCTTCGACGTGCGCTGCGACCTGGGGGAGAAACCGAAGCCGACGTTCGACCTGCGCGTCTGGCTGCCCGGGGCCTCGGAGCCGAAGCTCTTCCCCGCCCTCGCCCACGCCCCCGACTTCGAGCGCCTCGACTGGGTCGGCCTCGTCGCCAACGGCCAGCGCGAGTGCGTCTTCTACGTGGACGACGTGGAAGTCCGCCCGGTGGAGTGACTGACGGGAGATCGCTTGCCGGCTCTATTCCTGCGACGCCTCGTCCGTCCCCTTGGTTTCCCGCTCCTCGTCCGCCGGCTCCAACATCTGCTCAGCCCATCGCACTACCGCCTCGGCACAGGCGATGGCGCGGTGACACTCGTCTGCCGTAACGGGCTCGCCACCCGACACGTAGCGGGTCTGCGCAGCGTGGCGCGTGAGCCTCTTCGCCTCCTCCAGTTCTCCGGGGATGGCGACGCCGTGCTGTTCGGCCAACGCAAACAGCGTGGTGATGTCGTGTGTCTTCGGGAAACCGCACCTCATTGGCGATGAGCACGGCCTTCAAGGCCTGTTCCGCTGCCTGTTGCGCGTCGAAACAGATGTGCTCCAGGAAGATACCTCGCACGCCGAGGCTCAGCCCCGCCCGTATGAGGTTGCTTTTCGCCCGGTCGAGCCATTCACGTGGATCGTCCGGGCGAGGTGGCTCGCTCGGCTGCATAGACTTCGACCCCCTCCTCGAGGGCCCATCCATAGACCAGCCACGGGCTGTCGCCGTACCGCTCCATATCTTCAGGCGTCGCGACGACGACGTCCACCGGCTGGCGCACGCCGCCCAGATGCATGTAGATGTCGCCAGCCAAGTGCCCCCTGTGCACCGGTCGATCTACGATCACCAGCAGGTCGATATCGCTGTCCGGCCCCATCGTGCCGCGGGCTGCGGAGCCGAACATGAGGATCCGCTGGGGGTCGGCGACCTCGACGATGCGCCGGATGATCTCGTCGAGCTGCGGCGGCTTCTCCATCGCCAGCCCCTCCGTTCCTCCCGTCTGCCTACCGCATTAGACCACGGCGCGCAGGGGATGTCAACGATCGCGCGGCGTCAATGCCTCCCGAGGTGCTTGTCCGCGAAGTCCATGTACCGCTGCCAGTCGTAGTCGGTGACGCCGTGCTTGCCGGGGCGGATGTGGTAGGCGATGGTGCCGTGGGCGGGCTGGCTCACGGGGGGCATCTGGGCCGCGGGCAGGCCCTCGAGGCCGAGGAGCTTGTAGACCGGGCTGGCGTGGAGACAGGAGAGGAACTCGCCGCGGGGATCGGCCCAGCGGTCGCCCTGGGCGCTGGCGACGTAGACGGGACGCGGGGCCATGAGCGCGATGAGCATGTGGTGGTCGACGGGACAGGCGCCCTCGTTGTCGTTGTACTTGCGGTGGTTGGTGCAGAACCAGTGGGGGAAGCTGGTGTTGATGCGCTTCACCGTCTCGCCGAAGGCCCTGCGGCTGAGCGCGGCACCGCCGCAGCCGCTGTTGTTCGAGATCGCGATGGCGAAGCGCTCGTCCCGCGCGCCCGCCCACAGCGAGGTCTTGCCCAGCCGCGAGTGGCCCATCACGATCACGCGCCTGGCGTCCACGGCCTTGTCGGTCTCCAGGTAGTCGAGGCCGC
>CBFDBL010000394.1:0-6297 GCA_965603035.1 uncultured bacterium | reverse complement strand
CTCGCGCCGTGAGCGGCCGGTGAGCAGTTGTGTCGGCAGCGCGCCGCGCAGCGATGGCTGACCTCTGCACAGGCAGTGGAACGCGCCCCCACCTGTCCTGCGGCCCGGCTTGCGTGGCCCGCAGGCGCCGGCGGCGAGCACGCAAGGGATCGGTGGCAGTCGGGCCCGAGGCATTTGACTGGGGGCGGCATGGCTCTGGGCCGCGCTCTCCCAGCGGCCGCGTGCCGTCGCGGGACGCGCCTGCCCGCGTTCTGCGAAGGCGATGCTCCGGCTCGGCGGTCCGCTCAGGCCGACTGGCAAGCAGGCGCTTCGCGCGCGGCGGCTCAGCAGGAGCGCTGAGGAATAAGCATGTGGGTGCCCCGTCCGCAAGCCACACAGACAGGTCGGTTCCTTCACGCTCTGACCGAGCCGCAGGGCGTTCTCGGACGCAGGCGAGGGCGGCGTCCTCGCCGCTTGCTGCGCCGCACCCCTTGCGGCCGATAGCCGGCATGCCTTTCGCAGAGAGCGACGGGAGCCAGAGGCGAGCGCGGCGGCTCGGCCGCCGTGGCAGTTTGCCGAGACGGCAAACTGCCGTCCACGCCCATGGCGGGGCCGCCGCAGGCCCGGACGGGCACGGGAGGGAGTGACAGCCCCCTGTCACCAGCCTCGGCACGGCACAGCGAAACCGTCACCTCGCGAAACGGCTACGCCGTCAGTGAGCTTGGGAACCCCGGGACTCGCGGTCCACACTGGCCGCGTCTTGCATGGCTTATGCAGAGGTCAATAACAACCGGGATCAGACCCCAAGCGCCAAGCCGCTTGAACCCGCCTCCGCTCCCGGGTACACTCTCCGCCAGACCCAGCCCCCAGGGAGCGCACGATGCCACCACCCGGCGGCGCCAAGACCGAGCCGACCGCCTTCGCCGGCCTCGACCAGATCCTCTGCGGCGACGTCCTCGACGTCCTCGCCAAGATCCCTCGCGAGAGCGTCCACTTGCTCATCACCTCGCCGCCCTACAACCTCGACAAGGACTACGACCAGCACAGCGACGACCTCGAGGACCGCGACTACCTGGCCTGGATGAAGCAGGTCTGGGCCGCGGCCATCGAGACCCTCGTGCCCGGCGGACGCCTGTGCATCAACATCGGGGAGAACAAGCGCCAGTATATCTCCAGCCCCACCTACAGCGCCTTCATCCAGCAGCTCGTCGAGCTCGAGATGCTCTACCGCGGCACCATCATCTGGAACAAGCATTCCGCCGCCAAGCACTGCGCCTGGGGCTCCTGGAAGAGCCCGTCCAACCCCCACATCGTCCCGCGCCACGAGTACATCATCGCCTTCTCGAAAGGCCAGTGGAAGCTCGACGGCCCGAAGGACGGCGCCGACATCTCGGACACCGAGTTCATGGACTGCACTCGCAGCGTCTGGGTCTTCGGCACCGAGAGCAAGAGCCGCATCGGCCACCCCGCCCCGTTCCCCGAGGCCTTGCCCGACAAGCTCATCAAGTTCTACAGCTACCGCGGCCAGACCGTGCTCGACCCCTTCGCGGGCAGCGGCACGGTCGGCCTGGTCGCCGCCCGCCTCGGTCGCCACTTCATCCTCGGCGACAACTCCCCCCAGTACTGCGCGCTCGCCCGCAAGCGGATCGTCGACGAGCACGGGCTGTTCCTGAGGCCACGGGTGATCCGCGTCGAGGAGCTGTGACCCCCGGCTTGACAGACAAGCGAGCGAGTCGCTAGGATGAGGTGGGGGCCCGTGTTGGCACGGCCTTCGCCGGTCCGCAAATGGGAGGTCGCCATGTCAAGCGCAAGGATGGGTCCAGTCCGGGCAGCGCTCGCGTCGTTCCTTTGTCTCGCCGCCGGTGCCCAGGCGGGTCTGCTCCCCTATGCCTCGGTGCAGCAGATGTGCCTGAAGTCCGACCTGGTCGTTGCGGGCACGCACCTCGGGGGCGGCAAGGTGCGGGTTAGCCGCGTGTTCCACGCGCCCGACGCAGCGGTGGAGGCGGGCGGCTCGATCGAGGTCCCGTCCATCCCAAGACACACGAAGGTCCTTGGGTGGAGTGGCAAGGACGGGGCGTCGATCGAGGCCGATCGGGTCGTCCTGTTCCTCCAGCAGTCCGGCGACGGGACGCTCGTGCCGATCTACGCGGTCGGCAGCGGCAGCCAAGGCTTGTTCTGGCTCGACGACAAGGTGTGCTACGGCTACTCGCAGGTCATGAACCCAGGACCCTACCGCCTCGTCGCGTCCAGGCCCGATGCCCGGAGGAGCCGCATCCCGGCTGGCCCGGCGGGCCTTCGGGCACGGATCGACCTCGGCCTCCGGCTCCGCAAGCGATGGGAGGCGATCCAGGCCGTCGAGGACCGAGCGGAGCGCGCCCGCCGCATGGCCGCCTACCTCCTGCCGCGCACGGCGCCGCAGGGATACGCGGACTCGGTGGACCTCCGGAAGGCGATCAGGTCCCTCGGGGCCGACGCCGTGCCGGCCCTGATCGATGTCCTGGGCAGAGCCCGCGCCGACGACAACGTCAACACGACAGTGCTGGCCCTCTATGATATTGGCGGGGCGCACCAGGAGGCCGTGCGCAAGGCGGTTCCGGCGCTGTGCCGACTGCTCGACAACCCTCCTGGCCGCACGTCCCCGTACTACATCCTGTGCCCGCTCACGGCCGCGGGTGATCCGCGGGCGGTCCCGCACGTGCGGCCCATGCTCGAGCGCCCCAGCAAGCAGGTGCGCGGCCAGGCCGCCCGGGCTCTGGCGGCGATGGGCGACCGGGCCTCCTTCGAGTCGATCGCGGGCCTGATCGAGGACCCGCCGAAGCCTCAGGACCACACGGGCTACACGCTGGAGCTGGCCCGAGCGCTCTTCGAGCTCGACCCCCAGCGTGCCCGGCCCATCATCCAGCGTGTCGAATCCTCACCCGGCAACGCGGGCCTGCACAGCTTCATCGCCGGGTACGGCGGGACAGGCGACCGCCAGAAGTGACGCCGCGGCGTTCCACGCAGGCCATGCCCGCCCTCGAGGGCCGGGCGCACGATGTGTCCTATCGGCCGTATATGTCGTATAGGTCCTATAGGACGTATGGGAGGGGGATGCAGCGCCTCCGTCGCCAGGCCCGCAGTTGATCGGCGCCGCCGCTGCCTGGCTCTTCTTCCCTTACCGCTCTACCACCCTATCACCCTATCACTCCCCCCTCCGGGTGTTGCGCGCATGTTGCCGTTCGTCAACATGCGGCGCCGACCACGTAGCTCAAGTCCCACTCATCACTTACGGCGCTCGGCGGGCTCCGCGGGCGCAATCCATGTTGCCGTTCGTCAACATGAGCGGCGCTCGGGGGGGCATCCGCCGCCGCACAGCACCCTTCGTCGCCGTCGCGAACCGCGCCCTAAGCCATTCTGCTGTAGCGGCTTACGAAATTGGCTCCGCGCAGGCCCCAGACGGGCGGCGCCGTCGTCCATCGCCCGCCGCACGTCACCCACCGCGAGGCCTTCGGCAAGCTGCCCGAGGCCGCCGTCGTCGTCCCCCGCGCGCCACGGGACCCGCTGGCGCTCGCCAAGGCATTCGCCGAAGCCGCGAAGGCCAAGGCCCCCCCGAACCTGCCCGCCGGCAAGCCGGTCGTGCTCCTCGCCACGGGCCCCTGGCTCGACGGCCCCGACAAGGTCGCGCCCCACCGCCTCACGCGGCGCGGCGGCAAGCTCGCGCTGACGGTGGTCCACACCGCCGTGCGCCGCCAGGGCGCGCAGCTTCGGCGGAACATCCGCTGGCGGCCGATGGTCCAGGTGCCGCTCGCCCTGCCGGCGGGCGCCTACACCCTCGAGGTCACCTGGCGCGCCCTCGATGCCCTGCCGAAGGGCAAGCCCCTCGAGGCGCCGGAGCTCACCCAGACCACGCGCTTCGAGGTCGAGGCCGGCTCCTAGCCGCCGCTCTGGGTGGGGCGGCGCGCCCGTCGAAAAGTGAAGGGTCTGTGCCAAAAGTGAAGGGTCGTGCCGCGCTCCGGGAGCGTTGCATCCCGGCGTTGCATGTTGCACGTGCAACGGTGGGCGGGGCGATGTCGGTTCCGGGCACGTCCAGTGTCGCCCCCCCGCACAGTCACGGCAGCTTCTCGATGGGCACGGCCCGCGAGGGGGGTGCGCCGGGGCTGGTGATGACGTAGCGGCCCTGGTGGCGGGTGAGGGTGACGAACTCCAGGACGGCGTGCGGCTTCGGGCCGAGGCGGGGGAGGGTCGGCGCGTAGACGACGTCGCCGGAGGTGAAGAGGATGGAGCGGTTGGTCGCGATGGCGGGGATGGTGTGGCCTTCGAGCTTCGCGAGGAAGCGACCGGCGGGGTCGGTCGCCACCTCGAGGATGGGCCGTGCGCCGCGACTGTACTTCCCCACATACTCCTGGTAGCTCCTGATCCGCGGCGCCGCCTTGCCGCCCGCGCCACGCCAGTCCATCTTCTGCTCGTTCTTGCGCCATGCGGTCTTGTACTCGCCCCACAGGGCCTGGACGAAGTCGCGGCTCGCCTGGCTGAACTTGTCCCGCTCGAGCGACCCGGCGAGCTTGGCGTCGAGCTCCTTGAAGGGGTCAGGCCCCGCTCTCTCCCCGGCAGCGGCGGCTGCGCACCCAGCCAGGACGATCCAGATCAACATTCGTCGCATCAGCTCCCTCCTCTCGTGTTATGGGCTTGCCCGCGCCAGCGCCACGACCTCACGGGCGCGGGCGAGCACCTTGCGGAAGCCCGAGACGTAGAGCCGCATCAGCTCCATCGTGTTCGGCGGGTAGACGGCGGCGAGGTAGCTGTGGCGTGCGATGAACTCGAGGGTGCGGGGGTAGTCCTCGCCGCGGTAGGTGACCTCGCGTCCGAAGCGGCAGGTCCAGGGACAGCCCTTGCCGTAGCCGACGCGCTTGAGGAAGACGTCCTGGCCAGGGACGGGCCGGCTCTGCCACTGGCCGACTCCGATGCCCTCGGCGCGCAGGGCGGCGATGACGGCCCGCTTGTAGTCGGCGACCGGGACGTCGTCGAGGCCGACCTGCTCGGGGTGGAAGGCGACGACGTAGCTGAAGTAGGCCGGCTCGCGGTCGGGCGGGGTGGCGGGCGGCTCGACGCCGGGGATCTGCGCGAGGCTCTCGGAGAGGAAGTCGGCGAACTCGCGGCGCGTCGCGTTGTTCTCGTCGAGGTGCTTGAGCTGGCTGCGGCAGAAGGCGTTGGTCCATTCGAGCGAGCGGTACATCCATCCGAGGCTGAAGGCGTTGTACTCGCGGGTCTGGTCGGGCAGGACGACCTCGCCGAACTCGCGCATCCGCGAGGCGATGGCGAACCAGTCGTCGCGGTCGGTGATGTAGAGGCCGCCCTCGCCGCTCGACAGACACTTCGAGCGGTTGGTCGAGAAGGCGGTAGCGTCGGCGATGGTCCCTGTCTTGCGGCCCTTGTAGGTCGCGCCGTGTGCCTGGCAGCTATCGGCGATGGTCACCAGGCCGCGGCGGCGCGCGACGGCGAGGATGGGGTCCCAGTCGCAGGGCATCCCGTGGATGTCCACGGGCAGGATGGCCCTGGTGTGGTCGGAGACGGCGGGCTCGATGAGCGCGGGGTCCATGGTGTAGGAGACGGGGTCGATGTCCACGAAGACGGGGATGGCGTTCTGATGGAGGATGGCGGCGGCGGTGGACCAGTAGGTGAATGCGGAGGTGATGACCTCGTCGCCCGGCCCGACGCCCGCGGCGGCGAGAGCCATGTGGATGGCGGAGGTGCCGCTGTTGGTCACGAGCGCGTGCCTGCATCCGCAGTAGTCGGCCCACTCCTTCTGAAGCGCGAGCGCGTTGGGCGCGGACGTGCCGTGGAGGTGGCCGCTGTCCATCACGGCGAGCACGGCGTCCTTGTCGGCCTGGGTGATGGGCGGCCAGCTTTGGACCATCCCCTCGGGCACGGTCCTCGGCCCGCCCTGGATCGCCAGCTCGTCGGCCATGGTCATCCGCCTTTCGTGCGAGCGGTCGGTCGGCGCAACAGCGTCGGGAGGGAGTCTACTCGGCAGGCGGCGCGAGTCAACGCGAAACCCTCCCGCGGGCTCGGTGGCCTGCGGGAGGGTTATTGACCTCCGCATAAGCAATGCAAGGCTCGGGTGCCGCCAGGCCTCGCCGGCCAGGCGCGCGCACGTTGTTGCAGGTGCCCAGTGTGGACTGCGAATCTCGCGGCGCCCAAGCTGACCGACGGCGGAGCCGTTTCGCTAGGTGACGGGTCCGCTGCACCCTGCCGAGGCTGGTGACGGGGGGCGGTCACTTCCTCCTGTGCCCGTCCGGGCCTGCGGCGGCCCCGCCATGGGCGTGGACGGCAGTTTGCCGT
>CBFDBL010000393.1:0-6299 GCA_965603035.1 uncultured bacterium | reverse complement strand
GCGCCGATGTCGCCGCCCGGGACGAACTCCATGGAGATGAAGAAGAAGCCCTCGGCCTGGTTCATGTCGTAGATGCGGATGATGTTGGGGTGTGAGAGCTGGCCGCCGGCGCGGGCCTCGCGCAGGAAGCGGGCCACGGCGTCGCTGTCGGCGACGAGCTCGCGGTGGAGGATCTTGAGGGCGACGGGCCGGCTCATGGAGAGCTGCTCGGCCTTGAAGACGGTGCCCATGGAGCCGCGGCCGATGATCTGGATGATCTCGTATCCGCCGATGGTGCGGCCCACGACGGCGTTGTCGGCGATGCACGCGGCGCAGTAGAGCCGGCCCTCGGTCTGGCGGGCGTCGCCCAGCTCGTCGAGCGGCACGAGCCGGCCGCAGGCCGCACAGAGCTGGGGCGGCGCGACCTCGGTCGCCCCCTCGGGCTCCTCGGCGCGGAAGACCATGCGCGTGAGGCCCACCTGGATGCGGTCGCCGTCGCGCAGCGTGGCTTCGCTGATGCGGGCGCCGTTGAGGAAGGTGCCGTTCTTCGAGCCGAGGTCGCGGAGGATGCAGCCGCGGGGGGTGGCGCGGAGCTCGCAGTGGCGGCGCGAGAGCTTGCCGTCGCGGATCTGCACGTCGGCCTGGGAGCTGCGGCCGACGACGAGCGGGCGCTCCGCCTCGAGGGGGTAGGTGCTGACGGGCTCGTCGTCGTGGAGCAGGGTGAGTGCGGCGCGCACGGTCGGTTCCTGGTTGCCGGTCACAAGAGCGTCTTCGGCTCGGCGGGCCTCGGGTGGGGCGGCCTCTCGGGGGCCGGCGCCGCGCCGGCCCCCGAGCGTGTCGCGCCGAAGCAGGGACGGAGCAGGGCCCCAGCGGTGCGGGGGCTCGCGAGACGCCAGCCCTCGGCGGGCCTCTGCGTTCCCCGTCCTCTTTAGTCGAGCGAGAGGGCGAAGACGTGGATCTGGGCGTTGTAGGGCAGCGTGACGGCCTTGGCCTCGCGCTTGGCGTCGAGCGGGATGGTGACGCACCAGATCGAGCAGGCCTTCTCCTCCTTCTCGAGGGTCGCGGCATTGTTGGGCCCGACGAGGGCGACCCGCGACTTGCACGCCACGGCCACCTTCTCGCCGAACTTCGCCTTGCCGCACCAGTCGGTGACCTTGAGGTCCTTCTCGACCTTGCCGTCGGCGAACTCGACGCTGAGGGTCGCCTCCTGGTCGGCGTCGGTCGCGGTCACCAGCAGGTGCATGGCCGCGCGCTTGCCGGCCAGCGGGATCGTCTGTCCCGCGCACGCGATGTTGTTCTTGTTCTTCGCTTCCTTCGTCGGGAACACGAAGCAGGCGGGCAGCTCCTTCTTGCAGAACTTGCCGGCCTCGGGCAGCTCCTCGGCGGGGAAGCTCTGGTTCCACTGGTCGAGGTCGGCGTCCTTGCGGTCCGCCTCGCTGCTGAAGCCGTCGTTGTTGAACAGCTTCGTCAGGTCGATGCCCGTCCCGCGCTTGAGCTCCACGAGCACCGGCTCGGGCGCCGCGGGCTTCTCGACCGGCTTGGGCTTCGGCACCGCGGGCTTCTCGACCGGCTTGGGCTCCGGCGCGGCCGGCTGCTTCTCGGCCACGGGCACGCGAATCTCCACCGTGCCGGCGTTGCCGGCCTTCTCCTTCGGCTCGCCGGAGGGCAGGCACCCGACCAGCGAGGCGACCACCACGGTCACCAACGCCACTGTCCACGCTCTGGCCATCACGTCTCCTTTCCCCGAACGGGACCCTGGAACGTTCAGCGGAGCGCCTGTGTGCCCACCGCGGCGGGCGGCCGTGGCGCACCTCCTCGCCGGACTCCGCGCCCGACCATTATAGCGATTGCTGCTGCCGCGTCCAGTGAAACCCGCCGCGCGCTGCCCTGGCGGCGGCGCGAGGGGAGGGCACGGGTCGCGTGGGCTGGGGGGGCGCTACTGGGTGGCCTTGCCGAGGAGGCGGCGGATCTCCCTCTTGACGGCCTCATTGTCGCAGCGCTTGAGGGCGGCGTTGAGGCTCTCGATGGCCCGCTGGCGGGCGCCGGCGACGCCGGACTGCTTGGCCCGCAGGTGCAGGCGGCCGAGCTCGAGGTGGACGCGGTAGTCGGCGGGGTTGGCCTGGACGGCCTTGGCCATGACCTCGGTGGCCTGCTGGTGCTGGCCTGCCTGCTGGAGGAGCACGACGGCGCGGGCGTAGTGGGTGAGGGTGGTGGGCTCGGCCTCGGCCATCTTGAGGTAGAGGGGCACCATGCGCTCGGGCGTGCCGGCGCGCTTGTAGATCGCCTGTGCCGTGCTCACCACGAAGTCGCTGCTGGGGTGCTTGCCGGCCGCCTCGGCCAGCAAGGCGTCGATCCGCCGCTGCACCTGCTCGACGAACGCCGCGTTGCCGTAGTCGAAGTAGTCGTTGAAGTAGATCTTGCTGAGCAGCCACGTCAGCCGCTTGGTGTAGGCCCCCTGGCGCGTCGTGTCGCGGCCCGCCACGCTGATGTCGATCGCCAGCGTCAGGTGCTGCATGCACGAGTCCACCTTCCGCTCGATCAGGTAGAGATGGGCCAGCTCGGTGTGGTACGAGACGTTGTTGGGGTCTTGCTCGAGCGCCTTGAGGTAGTAGCCGATGTGCCGCTGGCTCAGCTTGGCCTCCACGCTGACCGACGCGGTCGGCTTGACGACCACCTCCTGGTGCCAGTCAGCGAAGTTCGGCTTCTGGAGCCGCACCGTGTAGGCGTGGGGCTCGAGATCGTCGAGCCGCAGCGGCGTCTTCCCCCGATACTCGTCGTCGAGGAACACCGAGGCGCCGTCGGGCGTCGAGCGGATCATCAGCGAGCCCATCTGGGCGAGCTTGAGGGCGAAGTGGAACGGCTTGGCGGGCGAGCCGCCCACGGCCAGCGGGCCGCGGAAGACCTGGTAGCCGGCCTTCTGCACGCGGATGGTATGCTCGCCTGCGGCGACGCGCAGGTCCTGGATGGGCGTGGCGCCGCGGAACTCGTCGTCGATGAACACCGTGGCGCCGCTGGGCTCGGAGGTGATGGCGACGATCGCCTCGCGCCGGCCGCCGAAGATGCCGAGCACGCCCGGCTTGCCCGCGTCCCTGGGCTGGCCCCACGACACGCCGGGTTCGTTGCTGCCGCGTGCCTGGGTGCGTCCCGTGTAGCGGAAGATGTAGATACCTGCGGCGACGCCCACGGCGAGGAGCACGAGCGCGGCGGTCACGACGAAGGTGGCGCGGGCGACCCGGCGCGGCAGGGGCGCGGCCAGCGCCGCCACCGTGCTCTGGGTGGGCCGCAGCATCACCTGGAGCGTCGTCGTGCCCACCTGGACCAGCGAGCCGTCGTGCAGGCGCGACCGCTGGACGCGCCGCCCGGCCAGGTAGGTGCCGTTCTTGGTGTTGAGGTCCTCGACGTGGAGGCCGTCGGAGTCGTAGGACACGAGGCAGTGGGAGCGCGAGGCCCAGCTATCGAGGATGTGGAAGTCGCTGTCCTCGCCCCGGCCGAGCACGACTCGCTGGCCCGCGCGCAGTTCGCACTTCGCACCGGCCTGGGGGCCATCGAGGATGCTCAGGACAGCAGGCATCGCGGGCACGACCGAAAGTGGCTGCCGCTAGTCTTCCATGCCTTGCGGCACGTAGTCGCGGTCGTCGGTCAGCAGGATCACGTCGGCTCGGGGGCCGTCCTCGCGGTTCAGGAACTCGAGCACGTGCTCGCCGGCCGTCAGGAAGAAGCGCCGCGGCTGGCCCTTCTGGTACACAGGGCTCCAGCCCCAGCGCGGCGGCCGGGTCGTGTCGTCCGAGCCGAACAGGTGCTCGGTCTTCTCGAGGTTGCGCGGCTGCCCCTCCCTGTCGAAGCGGATGGCGAAGGTGTCGCCGCACTGCGGCGGGTCGCACCACTTGCGCCGGCACCAGAAGGTGTAGAGCCCCGCCTTCTTCACCGTGAAGCGGAAGACGGCGCGGGCGAACTTGTGGCCTTTGTCGGGCTCCGGGCACCCCGCCTTGTCGGGGATCCAGATGCACTTGCCGCCCGAGGCGCCCTGCGCCTCGACGACCCGCATCAGCGGCTTGCCGTCGGGCGTCTTGTCCGATACGATCTCCACGGCGTCCTCGACCTCGAGGCGGATCGTCTCGAACTCCTCGCCCACGAACACCACGCCGCCGCTCGACGGCTTCGCCGCCGTCGGCGCCGGGCTATCGCCCCGCGGGGTGCTCACGGCCTCGCTGTCGCACGCCGCGCACAGCAGGCCGGCAGCAGCGGCCAGCGCCAGCGTCGCCGCCATTCGCCATCTTGTGCTCATGGAGCCTGTCCTCACCATATATCGTCTCATCCCCGTCCGCGCCCATGATACCAGTGGCGCCGGGGGAAGTCAAACCTCCGGCTGATTGGACGCTCCCTCACACCCACAGGTTCCATCCCGAGCGTCACGGCGATGGCACATGGCGTTCGGTGTCAGGCCGCTCGCGATCGGGTACGTACGCGCGGCCACCTATGCCAGAGGGGATGAACGCTGCGTCGTTGGTGAGGAGTATGGCGTCGAAGCGGCACGGCCCCTCTCCATTGAGGATCTCCAGCACATGCTCCCCAGCCGTCAGGAAGAACTGGCGTGCCAGCCCCTTGCGGAAGACGGGGCTCCACTTCCATCGAGGCGGCCGGCCCACGCCATCGTCGCCGAACAGCCATTCCTTCTTCCCGTCGCGCACGTGACCCGGCTGATCGAATCGCATGGCCAGCCACACGCAGTCGGAGACCTCCATCCACCTGCGTCTGCACCAGAACGTGTAGAGCCCAGCGTTCTCAACGTGGAAGTAGTAGACCGCGCTCGTGGACGGCCCCATCCGCCCCCAGTCCATGTCCCTGGTCACTTCCACACATTTCCCGCGCGAGGCCTCCGCAGCCTCGACGATCGCCATCCCGCTGCCCTCGAGCCGCGTGGCATCCTCCGCCTCGATCCAGATGCGCTCAGGAGGCTCCGGAGCGGCAGGAGCGGGCTCGGACCGCCGTACTGCCACCTCTGCCTCGCGACCGCACGAGACGCACAGAGCCGTCGCAGCGACCGCCGCCACGGTCAGCCACGGCCCCCACCGGCCATTCGCGATTCGTGCTTGTTCATTCATTCGTCACTGGCGGAGCTGGCCGTCGCCGCGGACGACGAACTTGTAGCTCGTCAGCTCCTCGAGCCCCATCGGGCCGCGGGCGTGCAGCTTGTCGGTGCTGATGCCGATCTCCGCACCCATGCCGAACTCGTAGCCGTCGGTGAACCGCGTCGAGGCGTTCACGTACACCGCCGCCGAGTCCACCCCCTGGACGAACTTGTCGGCCTCGCGGACGTCGGTCGTCACGATGGCGTCGCTGTGGGCCGAGCCGTAGCGGGCGATGTGCTCGATGGCCTGCTCCGTCGAGTCGACCACGCGGACGGCCAGGATGAGGTCGAGGTACTCCTGTGGCCAGTCCTCCTCGGTCGCCGCCGTGACGTCGGGCAGGAGGGCTCGGGTGCGGTCGCAGCCGCGCAGCTCGACGCCCGCTTCGGCGAACTTCGCGGCCATGGGCGGCAGAAACTGAGGGGCGATTGTCTGGTGAACGAGCAGCGTCTCCATGGCGTTGCACGTCCCTGGGCGCTGGCACTTGGCGTTGAGGCACAGGGCGAGCGCCATGTCGAGGTCGGCGGCGGCGTCCACGTAGACGTGGCAGGTGCCCTTGTAGTGCTTGATGACGGGGATGGTGGCGCCCTGTGCGACGCGTCGGATGAGGCCCTCGCCGCCGCGTGGGATGACGACGTCGATGAGGCCATCGGCCGTGATGAGCGCATCGACCGCCGCGCGGTCCGTCGTCTCGATCAGGGCGATGGCATCGGCGGGCAGGCCGGCCGCGGCGAGGCCGTCCTGGAGCACCCGCCCGATCGCCTGGTTCGAGCGGAGCGCCTCCTTGCCGCCGCGCAGGATCGCGCCGTTGCCCGCCTTCAGGCACAGGCCCGCGGCGTCGGCCGTCACATTGGGCCGGCTCTCGTAGATGATCGCGACGACGCCGAGGGGCACCCGCACCTTGGTGATGCGCAGCCCGTTCGGCCGCACCGTCCCGCCGATCACCTTGCCCACGGGGTCGGGCAGGGCCGCCACCTGCCGCAGCCCGTCGGCCATGGCCGCGATGCGCTTGTCCGTCAGCTCCAGGCGGTCGAGCAGCGCCGCCGACAGCCCTGCCTCGCGCCCGGCCGCCAGGTCCTCCGCATTGGCCTGCTTCAGCGCATCGGCGCTCGCCTCGATGGCGTCGGCCATGGCGCGTAGCGCCGCGTCCTTG
Source organism: uncultured bacterium (assembly GCA_965603035.1). GTDB lineage: Bacteria > Planctomycetota > PUPC01 > DSUN01 > DSUN01 > CAZDNN01. The sequence goes on along the minus strand of CBFDBL010000393.1, from coordinate 41 downwards.
CGTGCCGACGACGCCGTCGCCAGCGCCGTCGCCGCCGTCTT
>CBFDBL010000392.1:0-6326 GCA_965603035.1 uncultured bacterium | reverse complement strand
GCTGGTGCTGATCGTGGCGCTGGGCCTGCGCATGGGCAGCGGGGGGCGCGGCGTAGGGGCCATGGCCGCGGCGATCGTGGTCGGCAACTTCCTGCTGGGCGGCGCCGCCGGCCTGCTGGCGAGCCGCGTCACGCGAGAACTGCGACAGGCGGGAGTGATGGGATGACGCAAGCGGTCGAGAAGGAGGGATACGTGGTCCGTGCCGTGGGCCACGTGCGCTCGGGCTATGCGGGGCCGGGCGACGTGCGGCACGTGCGCCGCGGGTGGACCGAGGACATGAGCCGCATCGTGCTCAGCCCTGGGCGCGGCACGAAGCTGTCTGGCCTGCGGGGCTACTCGCACATCATCGTGGTCTTCTGGATCCATCGCGTCAGGGAGTGGCGCATGCCCAAGGACCATAACAAGCCGCCGTGGGTGAAGGTGTACGCCACACGGATGCCGGCGCGGCCCAACCCCATCGGCCTGTCCGCTGTCGAGCTGGTGGACTTCTCCACCGAGACGGGGGAGATCTTCGTGCGAGGGCTCGATGCCGTCGATGGCACGCCCATCCTCGACATCAAGCCCTACATCCCCCACTTCGACAGCTACCCCGAGGCCACGATCCCCGACTGGGTGGCCGAGCACCTCGAGAGCCACCATCACGGCCCCGGGGGACACGTGCACGGGCATATGCACGCGCACACGAAGGCAAAGGAGCACTAGCGATGGCAAGAAAGCAGATGGGGTGGGCGATCGTAGCGGTGTTGGCAGCGGGGGGCGCCGCAGCCGCGCCCGTGACGTTCACCCTGCTGACCCACCAGGACAACGTGACCGTGCTGCCGCAGCAGTGCGGCCACACCGGCGTGTCGGGCGACCACCTGATCCAGACGGCCGACGACATCACCGACCCGGCCTATAACCCCAGGGGTTCCTTCACCTTCGGCTTCATGAACCCCATCGGCGAGTGGGGCGACGACTATCCCCCGGGCTACGCCGAGGGCATCCACTCGATGCAGGGGGCCCTCGAGCTGGACATCGATCTGGCCGCTGGCGGAGGCTTCAGCGTCACGTCGCTGAGCTTCGGCGGCGTCGCCTACCCCGGCAAGACCGGGCCCACCTCGTTCGAGTACCTCGTGATCCCCGGCGACCCCGCGACGGCCGACCCGAAGTACCAGGTGGACGGCGTCGGGAACAGCGGGACCTTCGGGGCCTCCGACGCGCTCGACTGGAGCCTCGAGGCCCAGCTCGACCTCTACAAGGACCTGCCGCCGGGCGGGACGGGCGGCATCGACATGACGATGGACGACTGGAGCTGGAGCGGGTTCCTCATCCCGACCGAGAAGCTCACGGGGGCGGGGATGGCGCTCGTGACGCTCGACGATGCTCTTGGCTACTTCCTCGGCACGTCCGAGGACTTCGAGGCCTGGCTCATCGAGCAGGTGGCCCCCCGCCTGCCGGACGAGGCAACGTGGCTGCTCTTCGCCCAGGCCGAGGGCCAGCCCGACTGGAACAGCCCGAGCATGGGCGGCTGGGACCCCCTCGAAGGCATCGTCGGCGAGACGATCGTGGCGTACAGCACGGCGGGCTACCAGCCCGACCAGATCCCCGAGCCAACGACGCTGGGGCTGCTGTTGTGTGGCGCCGCGGTGGCCTGGGGACGGCGAAGGCGGTGAGCCATGGCTGCCACGGCGCCGGGCGCACAGGCTCCCGAAGGCGGCCGCTCGGCGCCGCGTGAGTGGGTCCGCGCCCTGGATCCGCGCGCGAAGTTGCTGGTGCTGGTGGCGACGTCCGCCGCGGCGTTCGCGGCGACGGGCGCGGTCGAGCTGGCGGGCGTGGTGGGCGCGGCGGTGCTGTGGGCTGTGGTGGCGGGCCTGCCGGCTCGCGCGGGGCGGCGCGGGGCGCGCGTGGTCGTGGCGTTATGCGCGTTCGCGCTGGCTGTGGCGGCGTGGACGTGGTGGGGCGGCGGGGCTCTCGCCGAAGCGGCCGGGCCCGTGGCGCGGCTCCTGGCGCTGCTGTGCGCGGGATGGGCCTTCTCGGCTTCGACACCTCCAGGGCAACTTGCGGTGGGACTGGAGCGGCTGCGGCTGCCGCGCAGCGTGGTGCTCGTGGCGGTGAGCGCGCGGACGCTGCTGCCTGTGCTGACGTCGGAGGCGCGGATGAGCTACGAGGCGGCGCGGCTGCGGCTGGCCGAGATGGGGGGCCTGCGGGCGCGCGCCGCGGCCTCGGTGGCGTGCCGCGCGCTGGTGTCGCTGTCGCTGCGGGTGATGCAGCGTGCCGACGCGCTGGCTGCGGCGGCGGAGCTTCGCGCGGTGGGGCGGCCGGGCGCGCGGTCGTCGCTGCGGGAGGTGCGGTTCCGGCTCCGCGACGCCGCGGTCGTCGTGGCGGCGGCAGCCGGCCTGGCAGCGGTGTGGGCGGGGTAGCCATGGACGCTGCGCTTGTCGCCGAGGGGCTGACGTGCAGCCTGCTGGACGGCGCGGTGCGCGCCCTGCGCGGGGTGGACCTGGCGGTGGGGGCCGGCGAGTTCGTCTTCCTGACGGGGCCGAGCGGGGGCGGGAAATCGGTGCTGGCGCGGTGCCTGACGGGCCTGGTGCCGCGGGTGTTCCCGGGCGAGGTGTCGGGGCGGGTGCGGGTCCACGGTCGGGACGTGCGGGAGCTGTCGGGCTGGGAGGTGGGGGGGCTGGTCGGGATGGTGTTCCAGCGCCCCGAGGCCCAGCTCTTCGCCCAGCGGGTGGAGGAGGAAGTGGCCTTCGGGCCGGAGAACCTCGGGCTGCCGCGCGCGGAGATCGCCGAGCGCGTGGACTGGGCGCTGGCCGTCGGCGGCCTGGAGGCCCTGCGCGACCGACCGACGGCGCGGCTGTCCCACGGCGAGCAACAGCGGGTGGCGCTCGCCAGCGCGCTCGCGCTGCGGCCCCGGGTGCTGGTGCTCGACGAGCCGACCTCGTCGCTGGACGAGCCGTCGGCCCGGCGCGTGCTCGACGCGGTGGCCCGGCTGCGGCGCGAGGCCGGGACCACTGTCCTGGCCATCGATCACAGGACCCGCCACTACGCGCGGCACGCCGATCGGCTGGTGGTGCTGCGGGGCGGGGAGGTGGCCTTCGACGGCGCGGTGAGCCGCCTGGGGGACGCCGGCTTCTGCCGGGCCCACGGGCTGCGGCGTGCCGCGGGAGCGGGGGCCGGAGGCGCCGTCTGCGCGGACATCGGGGATGAGGCCGCTGCTGTCGCGTCTGCTCAGGGCGTGGGGTTCGGCTACGAACGCGGGCATGCGGTGCTGCGCGACGTGACGTTCGGCGTGCCGCGCGGCGCGGCGCGGTGGGTCAGCGGGGCGAACGGGTCGGGGAAGAGCACGCTGCTCAAGCTGTTCGCGGGGCTGCTGCGTCCCGACGCGGGGGCGGTGCGGGTGCACGGTCGGCCGCCGCGGCTGCGGCTGTGGGGCAGAGGGACGTGCTCGTCAGGATACGTCGGCGCGCAGCCGGCCTATCATCTCGCGGCTGGGACGGTGCTCGACGAGGTGACGCGCGGGGACGGCGCCTGCGACGCTATGGACCTGTTGGAGGGGTTGGGCCTGGCCCATCTGCGCGACCGGCATCCGCTGTCGCTGAGCGAGGGCGAGACGCGTCGGTTGGCCGTGGGGGCCGCGGCGGCGCGGGGGCACCCCCTGCTGCTGCTCGACGAGCCGACCATCGGCCTGGGCGGGGACGAGCTCGAGCGCGTGGCACGCCTGCTCGGCAGGCACATGGCGCGCGGGGGGGCCCTGGTCACGGCCTCGAACGACGCGGATTTCCTGAGTGTGCTGCCCGGCGCGACGCTTCGCCTGGACGGTCCGACGGGGTGAGCGGCTACTGGCCCTCGGCGTCGGCTTCGGCGGCGAGCTCGGGGGGGATGTCGAGGTTGGTGTAGACGTTCTGGACGTCGTCGTGGTCGTCGAGCTCGTTGAGCAGGGCGAGGGTCTTGCGGGCGGTGGCGAGGTCGAGCTTGACGAGGCTCTGCGGGAGCAGGGTAACCTCGGCGACGTCGGTGGGGATGTCGCGAGCGGCGAGCGCGTCGCGGACGGCGGTGAAGTCGCCGGGGGCCGTGGTGATCTCGTAGGTGCCGTCCACTTGCTGCATGTCGTCGGCGCCGGCCTCGAGGACGACCTCCATGAGGGTGTCCTCGTCGGTGGCGTCGGCGGGGACGGTGAGGAGGCCCTTGTTCTCGAAGAGGAAGGCGACGGAGCCCTCCATGTTGCCGCCTCGGAGGCTGAAGATCTTGCGGAGCTCGGCGGCGGTGCGGTTGCGGCTGTCGGTGAGGATGTCGAGCAGGATGGCGATGCCGCCGGGTCCGTATCCCTCGTAGACGACGCGCTCGTAGCTGACGCCGGGGAGCTCGCCGGTGCCGCTCTTGATGGCGCGGTCGATGTTGGCGTTGGGCATGCTGAAGGACTTGGCGCGGTCGATGGCGTTGCGCAGGGAGATGTTGGCGTCGGGGTTGCCACCGCCCTGGCGTGCGGCGATGATGATTTCCTTGGCGAGGCGGCTGAAGAGCTTGCCGCGCTTGGCGTCTACGACGGCTTTCTTGTGCTTGATGCCTGCCCAGTGGGAGTGGCCGGCCATTGGGAGCCTCCTGGGGATTGCCGATTTGCGATTGCCGATTGCCGATTGAGAAGAGGGAGAGGGGCCGCTACCACTCGTCGTTCGGTGGAGGCTTCTCCGGCTCGGGTGGCTTGTCTGGCTTGGGCGGTGGCTCGGGCTTGGGCTCGGGGTCCGGCTTGGGCTTGGGGGGGGCCTCGTCCTTGGTGTCCTCGAGCTTCTGGGCGACGCCCTCGATCTGCGGGTCGAGTGCGAGGGCCTTGGTCCAGGCTTCGCGTGCGCGGTCGATCTGTCCGAGCTTGCGGTAGGCGTCGCCGAGGTGGTCGCGGAGGACGGCGTCCTCGTCGAGCTGGACGGCGCGGAGGAGCTGGCGGAGGGCTTGGGTGTGCTTGCCCTGCTTGTGGTAGGCCCATCCGAGGCTGTCGACGTAGGCCCCGTTGAGGGGGTCGTAGTGGAGGGCGCGCTGGACGAGGCGGACGGCCTCGTCGAGCTTGATGCCTCGGACGGCGTAGTGGTAGCCGAGGTGGTTGAGGACGCTGGGCTCGTCGGGGTCGTCGCGGAGCGTGGCGAGCAGGACCTTCTCGCTGTCGTCGTAGTGCCTGGCGTCGTCGTGGATGGCGGCGAGCGCGAGGCGGTAGTCGGTGCGGCGTGCCGAGGGTGCGAGGCGGATGGCGCGCTGGACGGTGTCGATGGCCTTGGGGAACTGCTTGTCGGCGGCGTAGAGGCCTGCGAGGTCGCGGAGCAGCTCGGCCTTTCCTGCGGGGGTGCCGCGCTGCTCGTCGTCGAGGGTGCGGAGCTGGTCGGTGAGGAGTGCGATGGCTCGAGCCTTGTGGGTGCGGCCGCGGTCGGGCTGCCCGGAGCGCGACTGGGCGACGCCGAAGCGGAAGAGGGTGCGGGCGTCGGCGGCGCGGGGCTCGCGGCCGCGGGACTGGAAGTAGGTGGCGTAGGAGGCGGCGGCGCGGCGCCAGTCGGCGAGGTACTCGTATGCCTGGGCGAGCAGGAGGTGGTACATGCCCTCGCGGGGGTCGAGTCGGACGCCCTCGAGGAGGTGTCGGGCGGCGTCGCGGGGCTTGTTCTGGCGGAGCGCGTTCTCGCCGAGCTGCGCGTGGGCGGCGGCCTTGGCCGCGGCGGCGGTGGCGGTGCGGCCGGCCCGGAGGATGATCTGCTTGGCCTTCTCGCGCGAGACGACGGCGGCGGCGCGGTCGTCGAGGATCTCCTGGCACTTGGCGAGCTCGAGGAAGGCGCTGGCCGCGGCGAGGGAGGTGTTGTCGCGGGCGAGGAACTCCTGGTAGACGGTGGCGGCCTCGGCCCAGCGCTGGACGTGCTTGGCGGCGGCGGCGGCGAGGAGGGTCTTCTTGGGGTCGTCGGGGTCGAGTCGGCGCGCGACGATGAGGTAGTCGCGGGCCTTGTCGGGCTGGTCGTCGGCGTAGTAGAGCTCGGCCATGAGGAGGTGGAGCTGGGCGTCGTCGAGCGTGCGGCCCGGGCGCGGGCGGCCGATGGCGTCGGCGAGGAGCTTGAAGGCCCGCTGCTTCCAGGTGGTGGCGAGAGCGTCCTTGCCCGCCTGGTCGTAGAGCTCGCCGACGGCGTAGACGACGGTGGCCCGGACGGGGCTGAGCGGCTTGCCCTCGCCGTCGAGGTACTCCTGGAGGACGGCGGCGGCCCTCTCCCATCGGTAGAGCGCGGAGTGGCAGTCGGCGACGCGGCGGAGCAGGTCGCGCCGCCGGGGGTCGCGCGCGATGGCGTTGCGGTCCTCGAGAGGCCGCTCCTTGTACTCCAGAAGTT
>CBFDBL010000391.1:0-6336 GCA_965603035.1 uncultured bacterium | reverse complement strand
TGGTACGGCTTCGCGCTGGCCGCGGGCATCGACCTGCTCAACGGCCTCGGCCACTTCTTCCCCGCCATCCCGCAGATCCCCATCGTGCACATCGACAACCTGCGCAGCTACCTCACCGAGCGGCCCTGGAACGCCATGGGCAACGTGTGGTTCAGCCTCTATCCCTTCGCCATCGGCGTCTGCTTCTTCCTCCCGCTCGACCTGGCGTTCTCGTGCTGGTTCTTCTTCATCTTCTGGAAGCTCCAGCGGGTGGCGGCGAGCGCGCTCGGGGTGCAGATCCCGGGCTTCCCGTTCGTCAACGACCAGACGGCGGGCGGCTACCTGGCGCTGTGCCTGGTGGCGCTGTGGGTGAGCCGGAAGTACCTCAAGGATCTCTACCTGCGGATCGTGGGCGGGGAGCGGCCGACGGATGCGACGAAGGCCCTGGCCCGCGGGCTGCTGCTCGGGCTGCTGCTGTTCGGCCTCGTTTACCTGCTGGCCGTGCTGGTGCGGCTGGGTGCCACGGGGTCCGTCGTGTTTGGGTTTGCGGGGGTGGGGGTCGTGGTGCTGTGCGCGTCGGTGTGGCGGGTGCGCCGCGGCTTCTTCGACGACACGAGCGGGAGCCCGCTGGACGACAGGGACGAGGCGCTGCCGTATCGCGTCTCGGCGCTGCTGCTGGTGTGCTGCCTGGGCTACGTCGGGTGGTTTCTGCACAGGCTGGGGATGCGGTGGGAGGTGGTGCCGTTGTTCGTGGCCATCTACCTGGCCATCGCGGTGGCGATCGCGCGGATGCGGGCGGAGCTGGGGCCCCCGGCGCACGACCTGCACTACGCTGGCCCGGACCGGATGATGGGGCGCTTCTTCGGCTACAAGGCTCTCGGCGGGCCGACGCTGGCGGCGCTGGCGCTGACGTGGTTCTTCAACCGCGCGTACCGCGGGCACGCGATCGCGCCGTCGCTCGAGGGCTTCAAGCTCGCGCAGCAGACCCGCATGTCCGCGCGCCGCATGCTCATCGCCATGCTCGTCGCCCTCGCGCTCGGCATCCTCAGCGGCTTCTGGTCCATGCTCCACATCGGCTACAAGCACGGGATGGAGGCGAGCGTCGTCGGCCCAGGCCACTGGTTCGGCTTCGAGCCCTACCGCGACCTCCACAGCTTCGTTAGCAGCCCCCTGCCGCCGAACACCGAGGCGACCATCGCGACGGGCGTGGGGGTGAGCTGCGCGCTGCTGCTCGCGCTCCTGCGGCTGCGCTTCGCCTGGTGGCCGCTCCATCCCGTCGGCTACGCCGTGAGCGGGAGCTGGTCGATGGACCAGCTCTGGTTCCCCATGTTCGTGAGCTGGGTGTTCAAGGCGGTCATCTTGCGCTACGGCGGCGCCAAGGCGTACAGGAAGGCGATCCCCTTCTTCATCGGCCTCGTGCTCGGCGAGTTCGTCGTCGGATGCTACTGGGGCATCCACGGCGCCGTCTTTGGTGTTCCGACGTACGATTTCTGGCCCTACTGACCGCGAGTGCCCCATGCGCGCTGCGATCTGGATCCTGCTCTCGCTGGCGGCCATCGCCCTGACCGTGGGCGGCGCGGCCCTGATGAGCGATGCCACCCTCGTCGATCCGGGCGAGCAGGTGAGCCAGATCGACGACTACGCGGCCGCCGCGCGCTCGGTCGAGGAGGCCCGGCTCAGGCAGCGCATCGGCGAGCTGTCGGCCCTCGGCTCGCGGGTGACCGGCTATCCAGGGGCACGGAAGGCAGCCGACCATATTGCGAGGGCCTTCGAGGAGCTCGGCCTCGAGGACGTGCGCCAGGAGCCGTTCCGCGTCGCGGTGCCCATCGACCGCGGCGCGACCCTCCGGCTCGACGGCGCGGGAGGCGCCATCCCGCTCCACTGCCTGTGGCCGAATCTCGTGCGCACGCCGTCCACGCCCGTCGGCGGGCTCAAGGGCCCGCTCGTCTACGCGGGGCAGGCGCGGCCCATGGACTTCAATGGCAAGCCCATCGAGGGCAGCATCGTGCTGCTCGACGCCGACTGCCAGACCGACTGGCTCAACGCCTTCCTGTTCGGCGCGGAGGCCGTCGTCTTCATCGCGCCGGCCGAGCCGCTGCGGCCGCAGGCCGAGGCCAAGTTCCTCACCGTGCCCGCCAACACGCCGCGCTACTGGCTGGGCCGCGTCACCGGGCGCGCGCTCGTCGCGCGTCTGGCCGACGAGGCGCTCGCGGGCACGATCGCCGCGACCATGACGTGGGAGAACGCCGAGGCGAGCAACGTCGTGGCGTCGCTGCCCCGGGCCGCGGGGAGCGATGCCGAGGGCGTGGTGGTCTTCAGCGCCTACTACGACTCGATGTCGGTCGTGCCTGCGCTCTCGCCGGGTGCGGAGCAGGCCTGCTCGGTCGCCGCGCTGCTCGAGCTGGCGCGGACCCTCAAGCAGCGCCCGCTCAAGCGTCGGGCCGTGTTCGTCGCGACGGCGGGGCACTGCGAGGCGCTGGCCGGCATGCGCGACTTTGTCCGCCGCCACATGCTCCCGCCCGAGGGCGGCGGGGAGCCGGCGATGGACGTCGCGGCCTTCGTGGGCATCGACCTCTCGAGCCACGGCCGCCGCGTCGGCCTCTTCTACAAGGGCCACCTCATCGACCAGGGCGAGAGCCGCGTCCAGCCGTGGTTCTCCCACCTCGGCAAGCGATGGGCCGACTGGGCGGGCCAGGTGTGCGAGGCCCTGGGCGTCGAGCCGTCGTCGGCGTTCGTGGACTGCATCAACTCCGAGCACGGGCGCAACTGGCGCACCTACCTGCCGACGCCGATGGGGTTCGACGCCGAGCTCGCGCTGCTCGCCGGGCACGTGGGCCTGACCTTCTGCACCACCAACGACGCGCGGCTGGGCATCGACTCCCCCCTCGACACGCCCGACCGTGTGGACTTCGAGAGCCTGGCCGCGCAGGTGCGGCTGCTGTGCTGCGTGGTGCCGAACTTCTTCAACACGGCCGGCCCGTTCATCCGCAAGGCGCCGCTCAACTACTGGACACGGCTCGAGACCCGCGCCGTGGAGTTCAACTTCCGCAAGGACTACCTGCCGAACGAGCCGCTGCCCGGCGCGCTGATCTTCGTGCAGGAGAAGGCGCCGAAGAAGTCGCTGTGCGGGGTGCGCGGCGAGCCGGTGCTCATGGCCGACGCGGACGGCCGCGCGGCCTTCGAGGGCCTGCCCGAGCGCCGCGCCGTCGGCTCGTGGCGCGCCACCATCAGCGTCGGCGCATTCGTCCTCCGCAGCGACGACGGCTCCATCGCCTACGCACCCGACCTCGGCTCCGAGGGCGCCAAGAACTTCCCCATCCAGACCGAGATGAACGCGCCGGTCAAGAGCAACACCATCGTCTGCTTCCCCGGCCGCGCCCTGACCTTCTACGACCTCGCCGACCAGCGCTACTACATCCCCTTCGACACCATCACCGTGCTCGACGCCGGCACCAACTCCTCGCCGGCCAACTTCGGCTACCTCCTGCCGCGCAACCCGCCCTGGATGTCGGCGACCGAGACCTGCGCGGTCGTCTTCGCCAAGCCGGGCACGCGCCTGCGCATCCTCATGGGCGCCGGCCCGATCGGCAAGCGCCTGCTGCTGCTCAACGCCAGCGACGCCGAGCCGCTCGGCACGGGCTTCGAGGTGCCCGAGCACGGCGGCGACATCGCGCTCACGCCGCTGCGCGCGGGGAGGGACATGTGGCGGCTCGACGAGTCGCGCATCGCACGCTTCCGCCAGCACGGCCTCGAGAACCCGCGGGTCAACCGCCTCCACGAGACCGCCGCGCGCCAGCTCCAGGCCGCCGAGGCCGCACTCGCCGAGCGCAACTACGCCACCTTCCTCGCCCACGCCCGCGCCGCCTGGGCGCTCGAGGCGCGCATCTACCCCGAGGTGCTCGGCACCGCCAACGACGTGGTCAAGGGCCTGATCTTCTACCTCATCCTCGTCCTGCCCTTCGCCTTCTTCGCCGAGCGGCTCTTCGTCAGCGCCAAGAGCGTCCAGGGCCGGATCCTGGGCACCGCCGGCTCGTTCATCGCCGTCTTCGCCCTGCTGGCCATCTTCCATCCCGCGTTCAGGGTCTCGATCTCGCCGCTCATGATCCTCATGGCCTTCATCGTCCTGACCCTGTCGGCGCTGGTGATCACGCTCGTGGTGCGGCGGTTCGAGGAGCTGATGGCGGAGCGGCGTGCGGCGGCGAGCGGGGTGCACTCGGCCGACGTGAGCCGCCTGAGCGCGGCGCTCACCGCGTTCCTGCTCGGCATCGGCAACCTGCGCAAGCGCCCTGTCCGCACGAGCCTCACCGCCACGACCATCGTGCTGCTGAGCTTCTCGGTGCTGTCGCTGACGGCCGTCGTCCAGTACCTCAAGCGGACCGTCGTGCCGTATCCTGGGGTCGTGGCTCGCTACGAGGGCCTGCTGCTGCGCGGCCGGCAGTGGCAGCAGATCAGCGACATTGCGATCGACGCGCTGCGCAACGAGTTCGGCGGGCCGAGCCGCGTCGTGCCGCGCGCCTGGTACTACTCGGCCATGGTCGGCCAGCAGTCGTTCGTCGCGCTCGGCGGCGGCCCGGAGCATCGGATCATCTACGCCACGGCCCTGCTGGGCGCCACCGAGGCCGAGGAGTCGGTCACGGGGCCCGCCGAGACCCTCGTCGCCGGGCGGTGGCTGCGCGACGGGCGGCTCGAGGCCCTGCTCCCCGCGGGCATGGCCGAGGCGCTCGGCATGACGCCCGAGGGGGCCGTCGGCACAGCCGTCGAGTGCTTCGGCAAGCGGCTCGAGGTCGTCGGCGTGTTCGACGAGGACAAGATGCGCGCGATCACCGACCTCGACGGCGAGCCGATCATGCCGGTGGACTACGTGCTCATGGCCGCCCGCCGGCGCGAGGAGGGCCCTGCCGACCCCGGCGAGCTCGAGGAGTACATCCACCTGACGGCCGACAGCGTGGCGATCGTGCCCTACGGCTTCCTCATCGACGTCGGCGGCACCGTGCGGTCGATCGTCGTGACGGCGGCGGACAACGCTCAGGTCTCGGAGGTGCTCCACGAGCTCATGCCGCGCACCGAGCTCACCCTGTTCGCCGGCCGCGAGGGCCGGACCGACCTGTTCAGCACGCGGGGTGCGAGCACGATCACCGGCGCCGGCTCGCTGCTGGTGCCCACGCTGCTGGCGGCGCTGATCGTGTTCAACACCATGCTCGGGTCGATCTACGAGCGGACGGGCGAGATCGCCATCTTCTCGTCCGTGGGGCTGGCGCCCAAGCACATCGGCGCGCTGTTCCTCGCCGAGAGCATCGTCTACGCCGTGCTCGGCACCGTGGTCGGCTACCTGCTGGGGCAGGGCATCACGCTCGTCATCCACACCTACGGCCTGCTCCCCGGCCTCCAGCTCAACTACTCGTCGGTCGCCACCGTGCTGCTCTCGCTGTTCATCATGGCCGTGGTGATCGCCTCGAGCATCTACCCGTCGGTCAAGGCGCGGCGCATCGCCGTGCCAGGGCTCGAGGCCCGCTGGCAGCTCCCCGAGCCGGTGGACGACGTGCTGAGCGTCGAGCTGCCCTTCACGGTCAGCCGCGACACGGCGATCGGGGTGAACGCCTATCTCGAGGAGTACTGCCAGGCGCACGGGGAGGCGGCGCTCGGCGGCTTCGCCACCGAGGACGTGCGGCTCGCCGCCGCAGGAGGGCCGGAGCGCCCCGACCTGACGCTCTCGATGACGGCCTGGCTCTCGCCCTTCGACGTCGGCGTGAGCCAGCGGGTCGAGCTCGCGACGACCCTGCTGCCCGACGGGCTCTTCTACGGCATCGTGCTGCGGCTCCGCCGCCTCAGCGGCGACGAGGGCTCGTGGCGCCGGCTCAACCGCCACTTCACCGACCTCATACGCCGCCAGTTCCTCATCTGGCGCATCCTCTCGCCCGAGGCCCGCCAGGCCTACGCCGACAGGGTGACCGCCGCGATCGAGGGCCGGGAGACGTGATGCGTCACGCGTGACCAGGGACGACTGGACGAGGAGAGGGCAATCGGCAATCGGCAACCGCAAATCGACGATCCCGCGGCACCGCCCGGAGCGGAAGCTCCGGTCTACGAGGGCGGCCTCAGCTTCCGCGTCGTGCTGGGCGTGGTGTTCGTCGGCCTGGTGATGATGCCCGGGTCGATCTACATGGGGCTCATCGCCGGGCAGACGCTCGGGCCTGCGGCCCAGTGGGTGACGATCATCCTGTTCACCGAGGTCGCGCGCCGGTCCTTCGTCACCCTCAAGCGCCAGGAGGTCTACATCCTCTACTACGTCGCGGCCGCGGTCGGCGGCGGCATGTTCATCCACAATCTCGCCGGCGGACCCTTCACGCCGTTCATCTG
>CBFDBL010000390.1:0-6369 GCA_965603035.1 uncultured bacterium | reverse complement strand
AGGAACTGGGAGCGGCTCTGCGTCGGAACGGCGATCTCCTGCATGCCACGGCTCCTGAGCGAGGGAGGGGCGGGGCTCGCGGCCGGGGGAGCTGGGGCGAGCGCGGCAGCGGCCTCTCTCCGGGACTCCCCGGCGGCGCATCGCGGGCGGTGCATCCCGCGTCACCAGGTGGTGACGTCGCTGACGAGCGAGAGGCTCACGACGCGCGCGATGCGGACCTTGGCGCCGCCGCGATTGCTGCGGAGGCCGTACTTGTGGGCCTCCATGATGTAGTGGTCCTTCGTCGAGCCCGAGTCGCACGTGTCGTGCACGTCCACGTCCTCGAGGGTGAGGTAGTGGCGGTCGACGCGCACGAGGGTGCCGACGATGACGAGCTGGGAGTCCGTGTCGATGGCCACCTGCTTGCCCAGGTAGTCCTCGAGGCCCGTCGCGTCGTCGGGTGCAGCCTCAGACATCGGGCATCCAGCATCCAGTATCGAGAGCCCGGCATCCTCTTCAGTAGACGAGCTTGAAGAGGGCGTCGGCGATGCGGCGGTGCGCCTGCTCGTTGGGGTTGGCCAGGAAGATGCCGTCGGCGCCGGGCGCGGCGAACCAGGCGTCGACCCAGTCGCCGTGGGCCTTGGCGAGCAGTGCGTCGAGGTCGAGGAAGGGGTAGTGGTGGTGGCTGGCGAGGGTCTTGAGCGCCTGGGTGTAGTGTGCCGAGAGCCTGGGGTTGCCGGGGTAGGGTGGCGGGGAGACGATGAGGATCTTGGTGCGGGGCGCTCGAGCGCGGACGGCGTCGATCATGACGTCGATGGAGCGGGTGAAGTCGCGGACGCCGCTGGCCTGCGCGACGTCGGCGAGGCCGGGCGACAGGATGATGATGTCGGGCATGGGCTTGGCGGCGTCGAGGGTCCTGGCGAAGAGGATGAGGTCGGCGAGCGTGGGCAGCAGGCCCGTGGAGCGTGCGACGACCTGGAGCTGTCGGCCGTCGGCCTCGAGCCGCTGGGCGAGCAGGGCCGTGTAGTCGGTGAAGGTGTCGGCGGGGCCGACGGCATTGGCCATGCGGTCGCCGAAGAGCAGTACACGTCGGCGTGTCTTTCGGGAGCGTGGGACGACCTCGTCGCGGAGGTAGTTGTAGAAGACCCAGCGCAGGTGGCGGTCGCGGTCCTCGATCTCGGCGCAGATCATGACGCGGCGATCCTGGGCGTCGAACAGCGCGCCGAGCCCGCGCCGCAGCCCCGCCAGGCCCTCGGGCGACGGGATCACCCCCAGCGCCGTCCCGTGCACCCGCTGGCCCGCCAGGAACAGGTCCAGCTCGAGCACCGCGCGCTTGCGCTCGAGCCGCTTCATGTCCACGGGCAGGATATAGAAGTCCTCGCCCACGGCCGGGATGAGGATCCGCCGCGGCCGCAGCGCGTGCTCGTCGCCCTGCGTCCGCACCCGCGCCACCGCGCGCAGCAGGATCGGGCTCAGGTTCGCGTTCCGCAGCCGCACCGCGATGCTCGTCCGCTCGTCGTCGTAGACGATGTTCGCGAAGCTCACGACGTCGACCGACAGCAGCAGCCGCTGCGCCGGCCGCGGGTCGCAGTGCACCGTCCGCTGGTAGTCGCCCGCCAGCTTGCCGTCGCGGAAGGCCCGCAGGGTGACGGGGAACGCCGCCGCGGTGCTGCCCTCGGCCAGCGCGAAGAGGCGGCCTGGCGCCCGGTCGCGCCGGGTCTCGCCCTCGGGGAACTCCCAGCCCCACGTCAGCTCCGCCTCGTCCGCCTCGTCCGCCGGCGTGTGGTTGTGGAACTGGACGAACTGGCAGCGGCCCTTCCCGCCCACCAGCACCGCGCGCGGCGCCTGCGTGCAGGTGAAGAAGACCTGGCCCCGCCGCTCCCGCGTGTCGTAGCCCACGGCCTCGGCCGGCACCCGCGTGACGTAGAAGCTCGCCGGGGTCTGTGTGTAGACCTTCGCCGTGATCGGCTGCCAGCCGAGCCGGGTCATGAGCCGCTTGCTGCTCTCGCCCGCCACCATCACCAGGTGGTGCACCCCCGCGTCGAGCTCGACCTTGCCCCGGTGCTCCCACTGCCCGTGCTGCATGTGGAAGCCCGAGCGCTCGGCCACGAAGCGCCCGTCGACGAAGAGGTAGGACGAGCCTGTGCTGTCGATCGAGAAGCGATAGAGGCCTGGGAGCTCGACGCGGACGTAGCTCTCGTAGGCGGCCATGCAGTAGCCCTCGAGGTCTGCGACGTGGGGGTTCGAGCGGGTGTTGATCGCCTCGAGGCTCGAGGCGCCGACGTAGCGGACCCCCTGGCGCATGACCTGGCGGAGCATGGGCGGCGAGGTCGGCACGGCGCCGCCGGTGATCTGCCACGTGTAGCGCCGCACCGGCGCGGCCGGCGGCGCCCAGGTCGGGCCCGAGTCCTCCGGCGCGTCGTTGCCGTAGTAGATGAAGTAGTCGGCGCCCGTGAGCACCTCGGAGCGCACGGGCGTGCCCTTGGCGATCTGGGGCACGGTCGTCGCGACGACGCGTGCCGTGGCGCTGCGGTCGGCCACGGCCGCGACCTCGAGGGTCGCCACGCGATCGAAGCCCGCCATCACGTGGAAGCGCATGCCCGCCGTCACGGCACGGTCGCGGCCCACCGCCAGCTCGGCCGTCTTCGCACCCTCACCGATCGCCGAGGCGAGCTGGCCGACGATCGTGCGGCGCGCGGGGAACGTCACGCGGATCAGGCCCCGCGTGTCGGGGCCGCTCACCAGGGCCGGCAGGACGTTGCCGCCGGCGTCCACGACGCGGATCTCGCGCTGCGCCCCCGCCTTGAGCGGCTGCTCGGCGCGGATGGCCGCCTCGGCCGCCACGATGTCCTGAGCCGCCTCGGCCGGCGGCCTCCACCCCCAGTCGAGCGGCGCCATGGCCGGCAGGCGCACGCGCACGCGCTTGCGGCTGGCCCAGGCCGGGTGCCACCAGTCGTCGGCCGCCTCGCCCGCCACGCCCCATGCGCTTGTCAGCAGACAGAGGGCGACCAGCGAGACTACCGACAGCGCGGCGCCGCGAGCCGGCGGCTCCGCGCGCGCGGCGGGCGGATGGGTCGCAAGGGCTTCGGCGGTGGGCACCAGGTGGCGCACGGCGGGTACCTCAGGTCTTGCGCGGCTGGTCGAGGCCGTGATGGGTCTTCTCCCACTTGAACGGCTGGGTGAAGAGCTGGAGGAAGCCCTTCCAGGCCCCAAGGCTGATGAGCACCCAATAGATGGGGGTGAGGAGCGCGTGGGGGATCAGGCGGTGGAGCCGCCGGCGCAGGCACGCCCACACGTGCATGAGCACGAAGAAGAAGTTGCCTGCGAACAACACGACCGTGAGCACGAAGAACAACTGCGACCAGGCGTTCCACAGCGGCGTGCCCGTGGGGTCGTCGAACCACATCCGCCAGACCCACGGCCCATCCCAGTTCAGCCCGCCCGGCCCCGTGCCGTCGAGCCACCGGTTCCACGGCCACTGGCCCGGCGCGAAGCTCGCCTGGAGCGCGCGCGCCGCGCTCCACGACCAGGCCGAGATCGCCAGATCGTGCACCCAGCACGCGGCGTAGAAGACCACGATCGCCCAGAAGAACGGGTTGAGCAGCAGCATGAGCGACAGGCCGCCCACCGAGCTGAGGAAGCCCGCCAGGCCGGCCGGCCCCAGCCGCCAGGCGCTCCCGACGGGGTTGCGCATGTGCACCAGGTGCGTCTGGATGTAGCCCTTCACCCAGCGCGAGCGCTGCCGCACCCAGTTCCACGGCCGCGAGTTCGCCTCCTCCCAGGTCGTCGAGTCCAGGATGCGGGTGTTGAAGCCCATCTTGTGCAGGCGGATGCCCAGGTCGCAGTCCTCGGTCACGTTGAAGGGGTCCCAGCCGCCGATGAACCGGAGGACCGATGTCCTGAAGTGGTTGGACGTCCC
Organism: uncultured bacterium; assembly: GCA_965603035.1. Lineage (GTDB taxonomy): Bacteria > Planctomycetota > PUPC01 > DSUN01 > DSUN01 > CAZDNN01. The sequence goes on along the minus strand of CBFDBL010000390.1, from coordinate 2,471 downwards.
GCCCAGCGGGATGGGCGAGCCGAGGCGGTGGAGTCCGGGCAGGAAAAGGTCGAACCAGGTGCTGTACTCGATGGTGAACCAGCGGGTCAGGAGGTTCTGGGTGGGGTTGAAGTAGTTGAGCTTGGCCTGGAGGCAGACGGTCTCGGTGCGGCGGAGCAGGAGGCGAGCGAGGCCGCCGCGCGGGCGGTTGGCCTTCTCGAAGCCCACGAGCGCCTTCTTGAGCTGGTCGTGCTCGGGCCGGTCCTCGGCGTCGTAGATGACCACGTAGTCGCCCTTGGCGCGCTCGAGCCCGTGGTTGCAGGCCTTCGGCTTCGTCTTCGGCACCGAGTCGGGCACGATGACGATCTCGTAGTGCTCCGGCAGCCGCGCGCGCCGGCACACCGCCAGCGTCTCGGCGTCGTCCTCCTCCAGCAGCAGCTTCACGTCGAGCTTCTCCTGGGGGTAGTCGAGCCGCGAGAGGTAGCGGATGATCTTGTCGGCCACCTCGCTCTCGTGGTACAGCGGGATCAGGATCGTGTAGACCGGCAGATCCTCGTCCCGCAGCGCCGCGATCTCCTCGTCGCTGACCTGGAGCTCCCCAGGGCTCATCACCGAGAGGAACACCGCCAGGAGCTTGTAGAGGATCACGACCAGGTAGAAGGCACACAGCAGGTGCAGCACGTGGAGCGCGTGGACGAAATGCCACATGAACAGCACGAGCGCGCCGATCACCACCGCCAGGTAGAGCGCCACCTGCCACCATCGGCACACCTGGTTCGCCGTGTCGCGCGGATGCAGCTCGTAGAAGTGACGCACCGTGTGGTCGGGGTGGCACTGCGCGAACCGGCGCAGCCAGCGCCCCCGCACGAACAGGAAGACCGGCAGCAGCAGGAACCACAGCGGCAGCAGCACGGGATAGAACGGCAGCTTCCACCAGCGGAAGGCCAGGATGGACCGCGGCGGCTCGCCCTCGGGCGCGCCCTCGACCGGCGAGAGCTCGACCCGCACGATCGCCGCGCCGCCCTCCGCCGGCACCTCGACCACGGCCGAGCTCTGCCGCGCGCGCTCCTCGGCCAGGATCCGCTCCTGCGTGTCGTGCGGGCTCGTCGAGAAGCGCAGAGTCGTCTGACCCGCCAGGATCCGGTCACCGTCCCGCAGAGCCACGAGCTGGCCCACGCGCTCGTCGTTCACCAGCGTCCCGTTGACGCTACCCAGATCCTCGAGCAGGTAGTCGTGCCCGTCGTGGGTGATCCGGAAGTGCTCCCGCGAGGCCTCGCGGTCCAGCAGCGTCAGGTCCGCACCGCTCCCCCGCCCCACCACGACGGCGCGCTCGCGCGGGATCACGAACGGCGGCTCCGGTTCCACCTCGCCGCCGGACACGACGAACAGCTTGGCAGGCATCGAGGTCCCCAGTGGTGTGGCGAGCGCGCCCTCACGGCGCGCCCGGGCGCAGCGGCAGGCGGATTATACTGACGCCCGCGCGCCGAGTCAAGGAGCACGGCCCCCTCGACCTCGTCGGCTCGCCGGCAGCCTACGCCGGGGCCACCGTGTCCGACGCAGTTGCAGAAAGCCACTCGACCGTACCGACGAGCGTCCCTCTTGCCCTCTCCCGCCGGGAGAGGGCGCTCCAGCCGAGCCGCAGGCGCGGCGGAGCGGGTGAGGGGGCGTGCAGACGCGCACCGTGCCTCGTGATCGAGCCTGCACCCATCCGATGGCCCCTCACCCGCCGCGGCGGGCCGCTGCACTAAGACCACTGCCACTGTCCCGTGAGCGCGGCGCGCGGCGCGCGACGGCCTGCGCACGGGCCTCGCGCCCCGACGCGGGAGTGTTTACACGCCGTTACAATTAAGTGCAGTGCTGCCAACTACTTGCGTCATTGTAACATCTCCCTTTCCGATTGCTATCGGCGGGGGGGTGGGCTATGATCACATACGGACAAGGTGGTCGGTGGGATCGGCCGTGCACGAACAGGAGATGCACGATGGCACGCGCACGACGCGACACGCTGGGCCTGGCGCTGGCCGTGGGGCTGTTGCTCGCGGGGCAGGGCTGCCTGTTCGCCGGCAGCCAGGCGCACGACGAGCCCGAGGCCCCGCCGCCGAGGCCCGCGCTCACCCACGAGCAGCAGGGCTCCAACGATCTGCTCGACCGCCTCGCCAAGGACTACAAGGTCCGCCGCGACCAGGAGCTGTTCCTCGCCGAGCAGCATTTCGAGACGGGCCGGACCCACTTCGAGCTGCGCAACTGGAAGCGTGCGAAGGACCACTTCGACAAGGCGCTGGCGCTCGACCCCCAGCACGCCGGGGCGCGCGACCACCTGCGCAAGGCCCGCTCGATGCTCGGGCTGGAGCAGGGGCAGCTCGGCACGCTGATGCGCGGGTACATCGACCAGCGCGGGGTCGCCATCGAGATGCAGCGCACCGAGCTGCGCAACGCCTTCGCCGAGGCCAAGGCCCTGCTCGACGCGGGCCGCTACCGCGAGGCCATCGACG
>CBFDBL010000389.1:0-6381 GCA_965603035.1 uncultured bacterium | reverse complement strand
CTACATGGGCATGGCCCCCAAGACGATCCCCCACTGGGAGCACTGGTCGTGCCCCGACGCCGAGACCTACCTGACGGGTATCGACTACTACGATCACCCGAAGCAGTGCCGCGAGCGCCTGCGCGAGCTCTACCCCCAGCTCGGCCTCGGCATCCCCGAGAGCGACGACCCCATCCCACGGCCGAAGCTCGATCTCACCGGCCAGAGCAGCGAGGCCGACGCCGAGGGCCGCCTGCGCGTCCGCTGGGGCACGGGCTACAGCGGCTACTGGGACTGGGGCCACCACTTCCACACCGCCGACGACGTCTTCGCCTTCTCGCCGCTCGAGCAAGGCGACTTCACCCACATCCCCGTGGTCGAGAGCCGCGACTATAGGGACGAGGAGAAGCTCTACGAGATGTACCGCAAGCGCTACCCCGAGGAATGGGGCGACACGGCGCCCGAGGGCTCGACCGCCTCGGTCGGCTTCTACAACACCCTGTTCATGTGGCCGCTGCTGACCTTCGGCTGGGAGCTCTTCCTCGAGACCTGCCTCGACCCGCGCTTCGAGCGCCTCATGGACGAGTTCGCCGAGATCAACCGCCGCGTCTTCCGCACCTTCGCCCGCCTGCCCGTCCGCTTCGTCGTCTGCCACGACGACATCGTCTGCTCCCGCGGCCCCGTCTGCTCCCCGAGGTGGATGCACCGCTACATCTTCCCGCGCTACGAGGAGTTCTGGGCGATGCTCAGAGCCGCGGGCAAGCACGTGCTCTTCATGAGCGACGGGCGCATGGACGCCTATGCCGACGACGTGATGGCCTGCGGCGCCCGCGGCATCATCTCCGAGCCCTACACCGACTACAAAGCCATCGCCCGCCGCCACACCGACTGCTTCCTCGCCGGCGAAGGCGACAACCGCATCCTCACCCGCAACGACCCCGCCGAGATCGAGGCCATGGTCCGCTCCATGGTCGACACCGCCGCCATGACCGGCGGCTACATGATGTGCATCGGCAACCACATCCCCTGGAACGTCGCGCCCGAGGGCATCCGCCGCTACCTCGACCTCTCGGCCGACCTCGCCCATCGCTGATGGGCGAGCGGTTCCGGGTGCCGGGTTGCGGGTTCCGGGAGCGGAGGACGCGGTCCGCGCAGGCGTTGGGGACCGAGGAACTCGTCGTAGCCGCGCCGCTCAATCGTCGAGGGTGCCTGGGTCGCGGCAAAGCGCACGACCGCGTCGGAGCGGCGCGGCAGACAGAGTCGCTGGCCGCCGCGTGACTGGAGCGACGGAGCTCCGAGAGCAGGTTGCCAGGCGACGGGCTCGCCATCAAGGGAGACATCGAGCTCGTCGCCCGGGCCGAGGGGCACTCCGGCGAGCTCGACCTGGTCGATGTACTCGATCTCGGGCGGCCCGCCCTCAACGCCGCGGCGGCGCGCTGCGGCCGGACCTCTTGAACTCGTCGAGCCTCGCCTCGAGCTCCTTCACGATCTCCGGGTGCTTGTGGTAGAGGTTGGTCGTCTCGCCGGGGTCGCTGTCGAGGTTGTAGAGCTGGCCGGGCGCGTCGGGGGCGGTGTCGGGCAGCGCATACTGTCTCAGGTGTGGCCTGCCGTAGTTGTTGCCGCCGGAGCCCTTGTGGTCGAGGTACTTCCAGGGGCCGCGGCGGATCGCCAGGGCCAGCGTGATGGTCTGGTGGAGGGTGTGCTGCCGGACCGGCCCGTCCGGCGCCTCTCCCAGCAGGATCGGCAGGATGTTGTAGCTGTCCTCGGCGGCCTGCTGCGGCAGGTCGGCGCCAACCACGGCCGCACAGGTCGCCATCACGTCCGTCAGGCACACGGTCTGGTCCGAGGCCGTTCCCGGCTCGATCTTCCCAGGCCAGCGGGCGACGAAGGGCACGCGATGACCTCCTTCCCACTGGTCGCGCTTCATCCCACGCCACGGACGGGCGCCGTCGTGCTGGTGGTCTCGCCGCATGTTGAGGACGGACGTGACCTCCGGGCCGTTGTCGCTGGAGACCATGAGCAGCGTGTTGTCGGCGAGGCCGTGGCGGTCGAGGGCCTTCACGATCTCGCCCACGATGTGGTCGAACTCGAAGATGAAGTCGCCGTGAGGCCCCGCCTGGGTCTTGCCCTTGAAGTCCTTTCCGGGGAAGGACGGGAGGTGGACTGCCTGCGTGGCGTGGTAGAGGAAGAAGGGCTTGCCGGGGGCCGTCTTCGCGTGGTGTTCAAGAAACTTCAGGCTCTTGTCGAGGAAGATCATGTCGACTTCTTCGAGGTCGAATCCTGGGGCGATGAGGCCGCGGCGGTTGTCCCGCGAGTAGGGGTGCTTGGGCAGCGGGCCTTTGTCGAGGAGGCCCGTGGGCGGGACGGGGACGCGGTCGCCGTCGATGAAGGCGTAGAGCCAGTCGGTGGTGGGACAGCAGGCGGTGCCGAAGAAGTGGTCGAAGCCGCGGTGGATGGGCGCGTCGGGGATGCGGCGCGAGAAGTCTACGCGCCTGACGGGCTCCAGGCCGCCCTTGTGGATGGGCTTGCCCTGCTTGTCGAAGAAGGTCAGGCCGACGTGCCACTTGCCGAAGCAGGCGGTCGTGTAGCCCTTCTCCCGGAGCATCTGCGGGAGGGTCAGGCGCTCCTTCTCGATCATGCACGGGCCGCCCACCCCTGTGAAGACGCCTCGCATCCCGGTGCGGAACGCCATGCGCCCGGTGAGCAGGCTGTAGCGCGCGGGCGTGCAGACCGTGGAGGGGCTGTGCGCATCGGTGAACCGGATGCCCTGCTCCGCCAGCCGGTCGATGTGGGGGGTGGCCACCTTGCACTCGGGGTTGTAGCACGCCACGTCGCCATACCCGAGGTCGTCGGCCAGGATGAACACGATGTTCGGCATCCGATCCGCTCCCTTCGCCGACACGTTCCGGCCCAGCAGTGCGGCCGTGCCGGACAGTGCACCCGTCTTCAAGAACTCTCGTCGCTCCACGCGGGATTCCCTCCAATTGTGCTCGCCACGTCACCGAAGCTCTTCGATCTCGATGTCCTTGTACCACACCTCGCTGGCGGGGCCGCCGTGGATCTGGAGGCGGAACCACTCGCGGCTGCCCTCCCACCCGGCGAGAGTCTTGCCGTCGAAGATCCGCTTGCCCTGGCCAGCAGGGACCGGCGTCGTGGGCTTGACAGGCTTCGCGGCCTTCGCGGGAAGCCTCCACTCGCCCTCGTGCGCGGGGTCGAAGCGGATGGCGAGCAACGGCTTCCCGTCGCGGGCGCAGATCCGGGCGCAGAACTCCCAGGGGGAATCGTTCTGCGTGATCTTCAGCAGCAAGGGGTTCCACCCCGCCTTCAGCGTGACGTTGACTCTGTCGGTATAGGGCTTGGCGGCACGGGCCACGTTGTTGGCGTGGACCAGCTTCCCGTTGAGCCAGGCCTTGACGCCGTCGTCGCTGCCGAGCTCGAGCCGGGCCGGCTGGGCCGTCTCGGAGTGGACCCAGGTCAGGGGGTAGGCGACCCGCTGGGCGCCGCCGATCGCCTTCAACAGGTCCAGGATCCACGGGCGTTTCGGGTCGGTGCCGGCAGGGAGCGGGCGCCATTCGACGCCCTTGGCGTCGGGCTTCTCCGGCTCGAAGGCGATGCCGAACAACTGGGTGTACAGCTTGCCCTCCTGGGCGTAGGGCCCTGCGATCCGCCAGGCGGTGATGCTGTCGGCGAACTTGTCGATCTGCTGAATGATCCGTCGCGCCTCGGCGGCGACCGGGCCGCTCTTGACGAGGGCCAGGACCTTCTCCATGGCCCCTCGGGCCGCTTTGCGGTCGGTGCCCATGATGGCGCGGGCGATCTTCACCACGGCCGAGGCCGCCTCGGCCCGCACGGCCGGGTCGTCGAGATGCGCGATCGCCAGCGCCAACGCCTCGGCGTGGGCCACGTCCGCCAGGCCGCCGAGCACCAGCTTCCTGGCGTCAGCCCGCTTCGCGGTGGCCAGCACCTCGGCGTACTTGCGCACCATCTCGCGCGGGTCCGCGCCCTTGGCCAGACCGAGCAGGCGGACGTAGCCCCGGAGCGCGAGAACACGGTGCACCTCGCTGTCGGCGCCCTTGACCAGGCCAAGGAGTGCGCCTGTGGCCCTGACGTCGGGCCATGCGGCCAGGGCACGGACGGCGGCGTCCTTGACCGTAGCGTCGTTGGCGCCGGTGGCTGCCGCGACCGCCGCGTATGCCTTCTCGCCGCCGATCCTGCCCAGCACCCGCAACAGCGCGGCGCGGGGGGCCGCCTCCTTTGCCGACGCGAGGGCGGCGAGCACGGCGTCGGCACGCTTCGAGGGGTCGGCCATCCGCGCCGCGACCAGGACGACGGCCGTCTCGGCCTGGGGGCCCTTCGCCGCGGCGAGCAGCTTGACCATAGCCGGGAGGTCCTCCGGGCTCGCGAGGACGCCAAGAGCTTTGAAGGCGGCTCTGGCAACCCTCTCATCGCCACGGGCCGCCTCGCCCAGCAGCGCGGCCGTGGCGGCCGTGCAGCCGCGGTCGGCCAGCACCGAGATCAACTCGGGACGCAGGTCGCCTCCGGCGCTCGCCATGGCCTGGATGAGTGCGGCGTCCACGCCCTCGCCCTTGAGAACGCGCACCACCTCGCGCCGCCTCCTTGCCGCCAGCGCCCGCGGCCTTCAGCAGCACGGCCGCGGCAGATGCCTCTCCCACCTCGCCCAAGGCCGCCAGCGCTTCCACGCGGACCTCCGGCACCCTGCTGGCAGCCAGCGCCTCCAGCGCCTTGGACACACTCGGGTCCCTGCGGCTCACCAGCGCCTCGATCAACAGCACCTGGACGCGCGACGGCAGCGTGCCGAGGCCGGCCGCGAGGGCTCGCGTCACATCGGGTCCGGGCAGCTCGCCGGCGGCTCGGAGCGCCACCGCCGTCAGCGCAGCGTCTTCGCCCTTCAACAGCTCGATGAGCAGCGGCACGCCGGCGGCACCGCGGACGAGTATCGCCTGGTAGGTGGCCGCCGTGCGCAGGGGTGCCGGCACGCCCGCCTTGCGGACCGCGTCGCAGAGCGCCGTGGCCTCGTCGCGCCTGTTCCGCGCGACGAGACGCTCTGCGGCGGCCAGGCAGGCATGCGCCGCGGCGGAGCGATTCGCGGCGGGGCCGCTGGCGAGGGCCTGGCGCAGCGTCGCCACCGCCTCGTCCGTGGCGATGCGGCCCAGCGCGGCCAGCGCGGCCTCGGCGCATACGTCAGTGCTGGCTGCCAGCTTCACGAGCGCGGGCACCGCCTTCGGGTCGCGTCGGACGCCGATGGAGTTGATCGCGCCGATCCGCAGGCGCCCCTCGAGCTTGCCCAGGGCCTGCCGGAGCGCATCGTCGACGCTCGGGTCCGCGATCGGCTCGAGCCCGAACCGCGCATAGCCGCCGAGCTGCTCGTGTCCCAGGAGGGCGGCCAGGGCAGGCACGGCGCGCTTCGTGCCGATGGCCGCCAGACGCTGGCAGGCCTTGGCCTTGTCGAACACCTTCGCGTCGGACCGCAGGAGGGCAATGAGCTTCCCCTCCTCGTCGGCTTCCTGGGCGAGCAGGGATGCGGAGGTGGCCGCGAGGCAGACCAGCACGAGGAATCGGTGCATCTTCATTGCTGGACTCTTCCCAATCAGATATGCCACGGGGAGCGGAGGGCGCGGGTGCTCATGGCGTTGGCCTCGTCGTCGCCCACGAAGGCTTCCTTGACGGGGTCGAAGGCCACCTCCCGCCCCAGCATCCACGCAATCGCGGCCGCGTGGCAGGCGATGTGGGAACTGCGCATGATGTCGGCGTTGGACGCGGTGCGGGCGCGGGATTTCACACAGTCGAGGAAGTTCCGTGCGTGCCCGGCGGGGTCGGTCCCCCGGATGAAGCGCCGCCGCTCGCCGCGCAGCGACGCTGGATGGAGCGCGATTCCCCCGCTGTCGCCCGTCTCGACCCAGCCCTCGTCGCCCTCGAAGCGCACGGGGCACGTCCCCAGCCCGAGCCACTGGCCCTCGCCGCGGAACCCACCGTGCCGCATCACGAGCTTCACGCCGTTGGCGTAGCGGGCGGTGATGTTGTTGCCGTCGGGCTCGTAGGTCAGGGGCGTCGTGCCGTCGGCGTCGTTGGCCCACTGGCAGAGGTCGGCCGTGTGCGCGCCCCAGTCCAATAGCGTGGCGCCGGAATCGAAGTCGAAGTAGCCCCGCCACCTGCCCCGAACGTAGGCGGAGTTGTAGGGCCGCCAGGGGGCAGGCCCCAGCCACCGGTCCCAGTCCACCACGTCCTTGGGCGGCTCGGGCTCGGCGGGGAGCCAGCCGTGGTCGACCCGCAGCCTGTAGATGGAGGCGTGCACGGTGTGCAGCTTGCCCAGCTTGCCGCTACGGGCGAGGTGGACGGCGAACTGGAAGTTGCCGATGCTCCGCCGCTGGGTGCCGGCCTGGA
>CBFDBL010000388.1:0-6384 GCA_965603035.1 uncultured bacterium | reverse complement strand
CTGGCGGTCCATGTGCTCGAAGACGATCTCCCACTGGTCGAGCCGCGAGCAGTCGATGCGCAGGCGCTCGTCGTAGGTCAGGTAGGGGAAGACGTTGCGGTCGTCGCCGCCGATGTTGAGGGTGAGGAACGAGATGGCGTTCATGCCCTCGGCGGCGAGGTAGTTGACGGCGCCGATCATCCCCTTGCCCTTGCCGCCGCGCCAGGTGGGGTCGCCGGGCCGCCAGTCGCGGACGTGGGGCTGCCAAGTCTTGATGAGGTTGTCCTTCTGGCCGTCGCTCTTGAAGCCGCCGTCGAAGTCGGCGTAGGCCAGGAAGTTCTCGGGCGCGTCGGCGCCCTGCTTGAGGAACCAGGTGCCCGTCTCGGCGAACCGCAGGTAGCGCTTGCCCACGTACTGGAGGAGGCCGTGCGCGCGATGGTCGCGGCCCTTCTTGTCGGTGGGGCCGACCTCCAGGGTGCCGGTGGCGCCGTCGAAGAGCCCGGCGCTCTCGCCTGCCTCGGGGTCGTCGGAGACGGCGACGCCGGGGCCTTTGCGGAACGAGGCGGTCCACGACCACGTGCCCGCCTTGTCGGGGCAGAAGTGGGCTCGCCAGACGTTGCCCGCGGCGGCGCCCGTGTTCGCGGCGTTCCCGTCGGCGGCGTAGTAGCCCGGTACCACCCGCGCGACGTCGCCGCTTCGGAAGGTGACGTTGAGACGGTAGTCGGTGAAGGGGTTCGGGTCGGCGGTCTCGCTGGCGGCGGGGCCGCCGAAGGCGAGGGTGATCTTGTGCCACTTCCTGGGCTCGCCCGAGGTCTTGACGGAGCCTGGCGTCATGGTGACGGCGGGCGCCACGCGCTCGACGGGCCGGGTCGTGCGGCGGGGCGGGTCCTGTCCCCTGGCCGGCCGCCCGACGACGTTGAAGGCGATGCGCAGCGGCTTGCCCGCGGCGCCCGTGCCGTTGGGGCCGGCATAGGCTGTGGCGGTGAGGGTGTGCTTCCCCCCATCGGGCGTCCAGGCGCCGTAGTCGCCGTTGCGGTCGCCGCCGAGCGCGTAGGGGGCCGAGTTCTCGGTCTGCACGGTCCTGCCGTCCACCGCGAAGCGGACGCTGCCGACCTTGCCCGACACGTCGGCCCGCACGTTCAGCCGCCGGCCGTCCTTCGCCAGGTCCACGGTCGCGCCGTTGCTCAGCGTGCGGATGTCCCTGTCGCTCTGGGCGTCCACCAGCGTGAGCTTTGTGACCTCGCCGGCAGGAACGGCCGTCGCCGCAAGCCCGCACAGCAGCAGTGCCGTCGCCACTGCCCTCCAGTGTGCCATCGGGGTGCCTCCTTCGTCGGCTCCGTAACGGGGGTCCTCAGGTCTCGAAGTACACGCCGCCGCGCTCGAGCGCCTTGCGGAGCTCGGCGTAGGGCAGCTCGCGGGTGCCGCAACCCCTGGCGGCGCACAGGGCGGCGGCCGCGCCCGCGGCCTGGCCCTGGCCCATGCAGCACACGGTGTTCCGCGTCGACATGTGGGCTCTGCGGTCGGAGGTGATCAGCATCCCGGCCGCGAGCAGGTTGTCGAGCTTCGCGACCCGCAACGCACGGTAGGGGACGCCGTAGGTGCCGCCGTCGCGGACCTGGAAGCGGGGCGCGGAGTCGTGGAAGCCGTAGGCCATGACGTCGTCGTCGAAGTGCCTGCCCTCGATGACGTCCTCGTGCGTGACGTCGTAGTCGCAGACGATCCGCCTGCCGCGCCGGATGCACAGCGACGGGCTGGTCCTGGCGATGAACGCCTTCTCGCAGCCTGGGACGTGCTCGCGGATCAGCTCGATGGCCTTGGCCTGACGCCGCCGCAGTTCGAGCTCCGCCTGTGCGACGGCATCGCGGTCGGTGGGGCTCACGCGCATCTTGAAGTTGAGCTTGATGAACATGAAGTAGTCGTCGTGCACGGTGGTGGTGACGATCGACATGCCGATCTGTCGCGCGCCGGCCCTGAAGGCCTCGGGCAGCTTGCCCGCGCGGGCGTTCACCCGCACGATCCGGCCGTCGCGGCCGCTGCGCCGGCCCTCGCAGTACTCGCTCACGGCGCCGTGCGAGTCGAGGAACGCGTGGTACTGCTCGACGCTCACGTTGGCCACGCCGATGCTGTTGGCCACCGCGTAGTCGTTCGGCTCGGTGTAGTCGGCGCCGGCATAGGCGGCCAGGTCGCCGTAGGCGGTGCAATCGACGAAGGCCTTGGCGTAGATCGCCTCCCTGCCCGAGCGGCTCTCGGCGATGGCGCCGCGGACCCGCGCCCCGTCCATCACGGCGCCGGCCAGCAGGGTGTTCACGCACACGGCCACGCCGGCCTCGACGAGCATCTCGAAGGCCACGAGCTTGTAGATCTCGGTGTCGATCGCGGTGCACGCCGAGTCGTAGTCGTAGCCCTTCGTCATCTCGGCGTGCCCGCTCGTGCCGCCCCGCTTCGCCAGCCGCTCGACGATCTCCTGGGCGATGCCTCGCACGACCTGCCGCTTCTCGGCCCCTGGGAAGGCCTTCCACAGGTTGTAGAAGCTGTGGAGGGCCGTCCCGCCTTCCACCACGGTGCCGCCGGGGTAGCCCTTCCGCTCGATCAGCACCGTCCTGGCTCCCTGGCGCGCCGCGGCCGTGGCGGCGACCACACCCGCGGTGCCCGCACCCGCGACGACGACGTCGCAGTGCCTCACGGGCAGCTTCCGCGCGGGCTCCTCGTAGTAGTCGAGCGGCGTGCCCGCGGGCTCCCCCGCGGCGCCCTCCGCTGCCCCGGCGCCGATGCCAAGCATCGCGATACTCCTCGAGAACTCCCTGCGGTTCATGGCGCCATCCCTCGTCCATGGGACGCGATGTCGAGCCTCAGCTCACGGCTTCCCGCCCAGGCACAGCACCTTGCCGTCGGTGGTGGCGAGGAATAGCCGGCCCCTGGCGGCGATCAGGCCGTCGAACACGGGCGGCGAGGCGAGCCGCAGCTCCGCCAGCTTCCTGCCGTCGGCCTCGGCGACGGCCCACAGGACCGCGCCCTTGCGCCCCTCGAAGGCGGCCATCGGGTCCTCGGGGTCCACGACGTCCGGCGGGCCGGCGACGAAGAGCGTCGAGCCCGCCAGCACCATGGCGCGGATGCGCACGGGCACCCAGGCGTGCCAGACGGGGGGCGCCTTGCGGGTGAAGCCCCAGCCCTTCGTCGTCTCGCGGGTCCGGTCGCCGAGCACGGGCTCGTTGTCGTTGCGGTCGGCGAAGAGCAGGTAGCCCTTCTCGCCGGGGGTGAACAGCGGGCTCTGCATGTTGCGGCGCGGGTAGGCCTGCACGGCGTAGGTCCTTTCGGGCCCGACGACCAGGAGCTGTCCCGTCTTGGCGCCGCGGTGGGCAAGGTAGTAGCCCGGCCACGCGTCGGCGTACATCCAGTACGTCCGGTTGAACCACGAGTCGTCGAGGAACCCGCCCGTGGTCAGCACGTGTCGGCCCATCCGCCGGTGCCCGAGGTTGAAGCCGCCGTGGGTCTTCCTGAGCTCCGCCACGAGCGGCCGCGCGGCGTTCTCGAGCCACTTGCGCTGGTGCACTTCCAGGGCTTGCGTCTTGGCGACGTCGGCGCTGACGAAGGGCTGGCCAGTGAGGTCCATCGCCGTGACCTTCTCGTCCTTGCCTGGGATGATGTAGGGCACGTCCTGCTCGGCGAGGGCGCCGTCGAGCTTGTACTGGCCCATGAAGATGTAGCCGCCCTCGCTGACGAGGATGTCGGAGTGCGCGCCCTCGATGTGGTAGCCGGGGACGAAGGGCTTGCCCTCGGCGTCCACGCGAGTTCGTGCCCAGGTGTCGAGCGTCGTCTGGTGCAGGGCCTTGCCGGTCGCAGGGTCGAGGCCGAGGATCGCGATCCCGCCGTCGAGGTACGTCGAGCGGCCCGCGGTGCAGTAGGCGACGCCCTCGTGCACCAGGACGCTGCCGTGCACCCGCCAAGCCGACTCCAGTTGGCTCGACGCGACGATCCGCCGCGCGGTGGGGGCCGCGCGGAACCGCCACGCCAGCTCGCCGTCGGCGGCCCGCAGGCAGTAGACGTGGCCGTCGGTGCAGCCGAGCAGCACCAGCCCACCGTGGAGGGTCGGCGGCGAATCGATGCGCCCGCCAGCCGTGAAGCGCCAGGCCGTGGACCCGTCGGCGACCCGCAGGGCGTAGAGCGTGTGGGCGTTCTTGGCGGCGACGTAGAGGCGCTCGCCGTCGGCCACGGGCGGGGTCAGCGGCCCGCCGAGCGCGACGGTCCACCGCGCCGCGACCTCGGTCGGCACCGTGCACGCCGTGGCGCCGGTGCGCCGCGGGTCGTGGCGGTAGGTCGGCCAGGTGGCGGACGTGGTGGGTTGTGGGTTGCGAGTTGTGAGCTCCCCAAAGGCGGGGCCTTTCTCCAGTCGTGGCGAGGCGGGCCCGCCCGCCGCAGCCTTGGCGGAGGCGGGAGCGAGGGCGTTGAAGCCCGTCAGCTTCACCCCGGGGTAGCAGAAGCAGGGGTGCGGCGGCGCGTAGAGCAGGCCGTTGGCCGGCATGATGCCGTATCGGCAGGGCCCGCGTGCCCAGTCGTGCTGCGTGTTCTTCCCGCCGGTCAGGCTGACGAACTCGATGCCGCGGTTGGGGGTGATGAGGTACTTCACCGTGGCCTTGCCCTGGTAGCAGCGCGGGTGGTGGCCTGCGGTGAAGACGTCGCTGGCGTCCACGGCGGCGGCCCGCTCGCCGGTCTTCAGGTCGATGCCCACGGCCTGGCGCCCCTGCACTCGCCAGAGCTTCCCGCCGGCGACGAAGGCATCGCGGCCCATGGCGCCCTTGCCCGACCACAGCGTCGCGCCGGTCCCGGCCGAGACAGCCGTCAAGCCCTTCCTGCCGGAGAACAGCACGTAGTCGCCGTGGACCACCAGCAGCGAGGATGCGCGCCGCCGCCCCCGCTTCGGCTTCGCGGCCGGCGCGGCGGGCGCGGCGTCCTGGGTCTTCCACAGCCGCTTGCCCGTCTTCAGGTCGAGGCACGTGACGGTGAGGCCCACCTGGTAGAAGACCCTGCCGTTCTGTGCCGCGAGTGTGAGCGGCTGGGCGTTGTCGGCGACGGCCCACAACTTCTCGGCGGTTCGGGCGTCGAAGGCGAGGACGCCCTCCTTGCCCTTGCGGACCAGGAGCACGCCGTCGAGGCAGCGGAGCTCCTGGGCGGCTTCGGAGCCCTCGCAGGTGGCGAGGGCCTTGCCGGTGGCCGCGTCGAGGATCGACACGGCCGCGCTGAGGCCGAGCGGCATGAAGAGGCGATCGCCCTCCGCCACGAGGAGCCTCGGGACCGACGGCGGCCGCCCGCGCAGCGACGTGCCCTTCCACAGGCTGCCGCGGCAGTCGTCGATCGGGCGTCGCCACAGCAGCGTGCCGTTGAAGGCGTCGCGCGCGATGAGCACCCAACGCTCGGGCAGCGTCGAGGGCGTGACGCCCGTGAGCCCTTCGTCGAACAGGTAGAAGAGGCGCCCCCCAGCCGAGACCATCGCGACGAGACTGGAGGTGTACTCGTGGCTGCGGGTCCACAGCGGCCCGCAGTGCCACTGGAGCCGCTGCGGCGGCCCGACGACCTCGTCCCGCGCCGTGCAGTCGTTCGAGGCGTCGTGGAGGTAGTGGGTCCACTCGTCGAGTGCCTCGGGCCACGGCTTCGTGGCCTTCGTCCAGGCGCCCTCCCGCCTTGCATAGGCCACGCCGCCGGGGACGAGCACCCGCAGGATCTCGCCGGCCGCGACCCCGCCAGCGTCCTCGGCGACCACCAGGTTGACCAGCCCATCTGCGTACGGCAGGCGCTTGCCGTCGAACTGAGCGACGGACACCGGCCCGTAGACGCCCCGGCCGTGGGCCCATGCCCGCGCCTTCGCCACGTTCGCGGCATCGCGGTCCAGGCCGTGGACCAGGTAGCTGTCGTTGACGCGCAACGCGGCCGTCAGCTTCCCGTCGCCGCAGCCGATGTGTACCACCAAGCCGCCCCGGACCCCCGTCGCGTCCAGGATCTGCGTCGCCCGCCTCGCGATGCCAGCGTCGCCACCGACGCCGGCGGCCCCCGACCACAGAGCCGCCGCAAACACCCAGACGCAGACCTGCGCGAGCCGATGCGCCGCGGCAAGGAACGTTGCCTTCGTCATCCGAGCACCTCTCTGCGCGAGCAGTGTCCTGCCGGTCCCGAGCCCGCCTGCACCGAAGCCGGGGCTCGGCCGGGAGTCTACCGGAGACGGGGCCGGGTGTGCAAGCGGCCGGGCTGGCTCCTCTCGGCCCATCACCGACCGGCACCGGGCACACACGGGCATGTTCTGCTTGCTTGCCGCTTCCCACGGGGAAGCTAGCGTGGTGAGCGACAAGAACCCTCCCTATGTCGGTGGGCCAGAGTAGACCTCACACTCCGTGTGAGGATCGTCACACGGAGTGT
>CBFDBL010000387.1:0-6394 GCA_965603035.1 uncultured bacterium | reverse complement strand
GGGGGGGGGGGCCCCGCCCCCCCGGGGGGCGCCTTTTTAAACCCCCCCCCGGGGGGGGGGGCCCCCCGGCCCCGGGGGGGGGGCCGCCCCCCCACCGACGTGGCCGGGCCCGAGCCGTCAACGGAGATACGACGATGAAACGGACGCTTCTGCTCATACCCCTCGCCGTGGCGCTCGCCGCCCTCGCCGGCTGCTCGGGCGCCAGCGACGACGCAGCCCTCACCGAGCGCATCCAGGCGGTCCAGAGCAGCAACCTGGCGCTCAACCGCAAGCTCGATGCGCTGGTCACGGACCTCGAGCCCCTCGCCGAGCAGGTCCACCGCATCAACGAGGACAACCGCCGCCTGACCCGCACCCTCGCCGACGTCGAGAACGATCTGCGCGCGCGCCTCGTCGACATGATCCGGGCCGAGGGCGGCTCGCACCGAGGCCCCTTCCGGGGGCGCGAGGCCGCCGCCGTCCCGGCTGTCGAGGTCAAGCCCAGGCCGTACCTCGGCTTCGACGCCCAGGCAATCTCGGCCGTCGTGGCCGAGCGGCTGCGCCTCGACGACAAGGCCGGCATCGTCGTCACCGACGTCCGCGAGGGCGCCCCCGCCGAGGCCGGCGGGCTCAAGAAGGACGACGTCGTCGTCCGGGTCGACGGCGCCCAGGTCGCCAGCAAGGGCGCGCTTGCCAAGGTCGTCAGCGCCAAGAAGCCAGGCGACCCCGTTACCTTCGGCCTCCTGCGCGACGGCAAGAAGATGGAGTTGACGATCACCCTCGGCAGGCGGTAAGCTGGGGAGGGCCGCCGGCGCCCCGTGCAGCAGGCCGGTGGCCGAGCCCCCGTGCGCAGCCCCTGGGGGACACGGGTCCAGTTTATCCCAGCCGGCCGCCGCTCCCCGTCCAGCGGCACAGGTGATGGAGCCTCTGCGTGACTGACCTCCGCTTACAGACGGGCATCCTGGCTCTCGCCCTGGCCGCCTTGGCCCTCGGCGGCGGGACGGGCGAGCTGACCTGGCGGCGCCGCGCGCTGCGCAGCGACGCCCCGCAGGGCTACCTCGCCATCGTGGCGGTGGACCCCGGCGAGGCCGACGCGCCGAGCGCCGCCATCGCGTGCGAGGCCGAGGGCACCGAGCTGCGCGTCGCCGGCCGGCGCTGGCAGGTGCTCGCCGGCGGCACCCAGGCCGCGCAGGGCGTCCTCGAGGGCGCCGCGAGGCGCTTCTGCGTCAAGCGCACCGCCCGCCGACTCCTCCTGGGCGTCGGCGACCGCTGGGTCTACGGCGCGGCCGTCGCCGCCCCGCAGGGCAAGCCGGCGATCCGCGTCGGCGTGGACCAGGCGACCGCGGTCGCGACCCTGCGGCTGGTGGCCCGCGAGCCCGTGCGCTTCGCCGACGACTTCCCCGACCCCGTGCCGAAGGCCGGGGTGTGGAGCCCGGTGCGGGGCCGCTGGGCGCTCCGCTCGCTGTCCTACACCGAGCAGAGCGCGAACCCGGCCGAGCTGGCCGCCGTGTTCGACGACTTCGAGGACGTGGCCTCGCGCGACAGGACGCGCACCCTCGAGATCGGCATCGGCGTCATGCTCGACCGCCGCTACCCCGTGGTCGAGGCCGTCGCCTCCGGCTCGCCCGCTCACCAGGGCGGCATCGCCGTCGGCGACCGCATCCGCAGCATCGGCGGCGTCGCGGTCAGCAGCGCCACCGAGGCCGGCGCCCGCCTCCAGGGCAAGGAGGGCGACGCGGTCCGGCTCACGGTCGAGCGCGGCGGAGAGCGGCGCGAGGTCGCCCTCGAGCGAGCCCTCGTCGTGTGGGGCAAGGCCCACCGCATCGTGCCCATCCCGCCCGCGGCGCCCGACGACGTGGGCCTCATCACCGCCGGGTTCGACTTCTGGACCGACTACACCTTCACCTGCGGCACCCAGGTCCGCGGGGTCGGGGGGCTCGGGCTCGTGTTCGCCTGGCTCGGGCCGGGCGACTACCACCTCTTCCGCGGCCTCGCCGCCGAGAAGGTGGTCGACGGCACCGGCCGCTGGCAGCTCGTCCGCGTGCGCGGCGGCCGCGAGCAGGTGCTCGCCGAGCGCGAGGGCGGCTTCCTGCCCAACGAGTTCTACAAGCTGAGCGTCGCCGTCGGGGGCGATGCGCCGGGCGCCGTGCGCGCCGTCGGGTCGGTGGACGGTGTGACGGTGGCCGCCGCGGCCGACGACGCGATCGTCCCGGGGAAGCTGGGCCTCTGGGCCGCGGGGCCTGGGGCCGTGAGCTTCGACGACGTGCTCGTCGGGCAGCCGGAGGACCGCAAGCCCACGCGCGGGTCGGCCAACCCCTACCACCGCACCGACCCCATCATGCGCGCCTGGGCCGACCCCGCCTACTCCTGGGAGTACAGGGGCCTCGGCCAGCAGTGGTACCACCGCTCCGACTTCCCGGGCGACGTCGCCGTCACCGTCCCCTTCGCCCCCGGTAAGGCCATGACCGCCGTCATCTGCTCCGACCGCGACGAGAACGCCTCAGGCTACGGGCTCCACGTCGGCGAGGACGGCGCCACGCGCCTCTCGCGCGCCGGCAAGACCCTCGCCGAGATGCCCATCGGCGGCACCCAGGGCAAGAAGCTCACCCTCCGCCGCACCGGCCGCCGCGTCCGCGTCCTGCTCGACGGCCAGCCCCGGCTCGCACACGACGACCCCCAGCCGCTCGACGGCGCCGCCGTCTACATCCGGGGGGTGCTCGCGCGCGACGCCAGGGTCGACTGCCCGAACGTCGTCGAGGACTACTTCAACGCCATGCCCACCGAGTGGCACGTCGTCGCCGGGCAATGGGAGGTGATGAACCGCTGGGTCTGCAAGCGCACCTGGTCGTTCTTCGGCGGCCGCAGCGACGGGCTGCTCGGCATCGCGAGCAAGCGCCGGCTCGAGGGCGACGCCTACCTCGACGTCCACCTCGGCGTCATGATGATGGCCTACGGCGGATACCAGAACATGCGCGACATCGGGCTCACCCTCGGCTGCGACGGCAACGACGTCGCCACAGGGTACGCCGCCATCATCGGCGCCAGCCAGAACTCCGTCACCGCGCTCTTCCGCAACGGCAAGCTCGTCGCCCAGACCCGCGACACCAAGGCCCTGCTGCCCAAGCAGTGCCGCGACGGCCAGGGCAAGTCGCAGCACAGGGGCTGGGTGCACCTCAAGCTCGTCCGCGAGGGCAGCCGCGTCGCCGTCTACGTGTGGGGCCGCCGCGTCCTCGACTTCGACGACCCCGAGCCGCTGCCCGGCGGCCACGCCGCCATCTGGAGCGTGGACAACGGGCTCCTGCTCGCCAGGGCGCGTCGGCGAGCCCAGGCCCTTCCTGCGCCGCCACCGCACCTTCGCCGACGGCGTCCTCACCAACGACTGCCTCGGCGGCCACACACGCATCGCCGCCGACGGCCCCGTCTACACCCTCACCAACACCCTCGGCGGCGGGCCCTTCGCCGTCGCGCTGCGCCCGCGCGTGTTCAGCGCCCTCGAGCGCCCCAGGCTCACCTTCGACGTCAAGCTCACGCCCGAGGCCAAGGTGGACCTCTACTTCCGATGCCGCGGCAAGCTCTACCGCGTGGCCCTCAACGGCGCCGGCCGTGGCATCGGCGCCTGCTACACCCTCGGCCGCTTCGACGGCGCCCAGCCCGACGGCCAGTGGCACACCGTCTCGTTCGACCTGCTCAAGGCCCTCCGAGCACAGCACCCGCTCGACGGGCTCCTCATGGTCTGGGAGCCGCTGCTCGCCAACCACTCCAACGAGGCCTACCTGCTCGCCGGCTTCGGCGGCAACCGCGCCGGCACCACCTACTGGCTCCGCAACGTCCGCCTCGAGCCCGCCGGCGAGCGCACCACCGTCTCGCACAAGCCGCCCGCAGCCCCCTGACCCCGCACCCGCCGCATCGCCCACCCGAGCCGTCCGCTCCGGCGCCCGCGCCGCGCGGGGCGCTTGCGATGGCGTCGGCGGCCGGCTAGAATGGCGGCCGTTCCGAGCTCCCGAGGCTGGAGGACGGCGGATGAACAAGGTGGCGGTGCGCGTGGTCGGCCTGGTGGTGGCGGCGGCCGTGATCGCGGCGCTGGTGCTGCTGGCCCGGCAGCGGCGGTCCGAGGACATGCGCTTCGCGCTCGTGCCGAAGTCGGTGGGCCACCCCTATTGGGAAGGCGTGCGCGAGGGGATGGAGGCGGGCGCCGCCGAGCAGGGGGTGAAGGCGGCGTTCCAGGGGCCCCCCGAGGCGAGCGTGGAGGAGCAGCTCAAGATCATCGAGGACCTCATCACGCAGGGCTACGACGGGATTGGGATCTCGCCGAACGACTCCAAGGCGGTCGAGGAGATCGTGGGCCGCGCCATCGCCAAGGGCATCGCGGTCGTCACCTTCGACTCCGACTCGCCCGGCAGCCAGCGGCTGCTCTACATCGGGACCGACAACCGCCAGGCCGGGCGCATCGGCGGCCAGCTCATGGTCGAGCTGCTCGGCGCCAAGCCCAAGGCAGAGGCCGACGGCGAGCTGCGCGTCCAGATCGTCGGCGGCCAGCCCGGCGCCGAGAACCTCAACGAGCGCATGAAGGGCTTCCGCGAGGCCGTCGCCGGCACCAACATCACCCTCTGCGACGACCTCTACAACGAGGAGAACCCCGATACCGCGCTCCAGGTCGCCGAGAACGCCATCAACGCGCACCCCGACCTCAAGGGCTTCTTCTGCTCCAACGCCTTCGGAGGCCCAGGCGTCGCGCTCGCCGTCAAGGGGGCCATCCAGCGCGGCACCCTCAAGCCCAAGCAGATCCGCGTCGTCGCCTTCGATACCACCGACGATATCCTCAACTACGTCGACGAGGGCATCATCGACTGCACCCTCGCCCAGCAGACACACAACATGGGCAAGCTGTCCATCGAGCACCTCGTCGAGTTCGCCACCGAGCACCATGAGCTCGGCAAGTTCGCGCGCCCCGCCGCCGGCGAGGACATCATCGACACCGGCGTCGCCGTCGTGCGACGCGAGGACGTGCCCCGGTACCGCACGGCGCCCGCGAAGACACCGTAGCGCCGAGCGCCCCGCGCTCAGCCCCGTAACGGCCGACTGGAGGCGACCGAGCTTCTCCCATGCGGCCCCTCCTCCAGATGCGCGGCATCTCGAAAGCCTTCCCGGGCGTCCAGGCGCTCGACGACGTCTCGCTCGAGGTTGCGCGCGGCGAGGTCGTCGCACTGGTCGGCGAGAACGGCGCCGGCAAGTCCACGCTCATCAAAATCCTCTCGGGCTGCTACCGCGCCGACGCCGGCCACATCGAGCTCGACGGGCAGCGGCTCGGCCACTGCTCGCCACAGCGCGCACAGCAGCTCGGCATCTCGGTCATCTACCAGGAGTTCAACCTTGCGCCGACCCTGTCGGTCGCCGAGAACATCTTCGTCGGCCGCCAGCCGCGCACGCGGCTCGGGCTGGTGGACTTCCGCGCCATGGCGGCCGAGGCCCAGCGGGTGGTCGACTCGCTGGCCCTGCCGCTCGACGCGCGCCGCCTGGTGCGGACGCTGAGCGTGGCGGAGCAGCAGATGGTCGAGATCGCCAAGGCCATCTCGTTCCAGGCGCGCATCATCGTCATGGACGAGCCGACCGCCGTGCTCACCGAGCACGAGACCGCCACCCTGTTCGACCTGGTGCGGCGCCTGCGCGGCCAGGGGGTCTCGGTCGTCTACATCTCGCACCGCCTCGCCGAGATCTTCGAGATCGCCGACCGCGTGGTCGTGCTGCGCGACGGCCTACGCGTCGGCGCCATGCCCGTCGCCGAGGCCACGGTGGACCAGGTGGTCGCCCTCATGGTCGGCCGCGAGCTCACCGAGATGTTCCACAAGCAGCCCGTCGCGGCCGGCCCGCCCGCGCTCGAGGTGCGCGGCCTGTCGCGCGCGGCCAGCGGGGTCCGCGACGTCAGCCTCACGGTCCGAGCCGGCGAGATCGTCGGCCTCGCGGGCCTCGTCGGCGCCGGCCGCACCGAGATCGCCAGGGCCATCTTCGGCGTCGACCGCCCCGACGCAGCCCAGATCGCCGTCGGCGGACGGCCCGTCTCCATCCGCTCCCCACTCGACGCGATCCGCAGCGGCATGGGCTTCGTCACCGAGGACCGCAAGAACCAGGGCCTCTTCCTCGTCCTCGCCGTCCGCGAGAACGTCGCCTCGGCCAGCCTGCGCGACCTCTCGAGCTGCGGCTTCATCCGCTTCGCCGACGAGCGACGGCGAGTCGGCAAGCTCATCGACCAGCTACGCATCCGCACCCCGAGCCAGGAGCAGCAGGCACAGTTCCTCAGCGGCGGCAACCAGCAGAAGGTCGTCCTCGCTCGCTGGCTCGCGCTGCGGCCCAAGGCACTCCTCCTCGACGAGCCCACGCGCGGCATCGACGTCGGAGCCAAGGCCGAGATCTACGCCCT
>CBFDBL010000386.1:0-6405 GCA_965603035.1 uncultured bacterium | reverse complement strand
CGGGTTCCATCGGCTCGTCCGATGGCCGTAGTGGACACCCGCCTCGAGCAGCTCCTTGACCGAGATTCCCGCCAATGCTCACCTCCAGCCAACACGGTGAATGGGCTCGCAGCGCCACGATTCGCGCGCGATTTCTAGTCCCTCCATTATAGCCCTCAGCCCACCGCGATCAAGACCCTTTTGCCCACGCAGACCCCGGCCCCGGGCCGGGCTCCGCCGCAGACGCCCTCAGCCCGGCTCGCGCGCCGCCGCGCCCGCGACGCGATGGGCGCTTGACTCGGCGGCGTCGGGGCCGCAAGATACGCCCCGACCGCGCCCCGAGCCACGAAAGGAGCCGCGCGATGGACGTCGGGCTGAGCCAGATCATCACGCCGAAGGACTGGAGCTTCGCCGATCTCGTCGCCGAGGCGAAGGCGGCGGGCTACGACTGCATCGAGGTCCGGCCCGCCGAGGGCAGCGAGATCGACCTCGAGACGCCCGAGAGCGCGCTCGAGGCGCTCGCCAGGCACGCGGCCGACCACGGCATCGCCATCGTCTCGTCGTGCGGCGCCGGCGGCAAGCCCGCCAACCTCATGACCGACGACGAGGCGCTCCGCCGCGAGAGCCTCGAGAGCTCGAAGGCCATGCTCCGCGTCGCCAAGGCCCTCGGCGCCGACACCGTCCTCCACACCCTCGGCGGCCGCCCCACCCCGCAGCTCTACTACCACGTCGCCTACGCCAACGCGCTGCGCTCGCTCCAGGAGCTGGCCCCCACCGCCGAGCAGCTCGGCGTGAGCATCGCCCTCGAGTACGTGTGGAACGGCTTCCTGACCAGCCCGCTCGAGATGGCGCAGTTCCTCGCCCAGGTCGCGAGCCCGGCCGTCGGCTTCTACTTCGACCCGGGCAACATGCGCATCTTCCACCACAGCGAGCACTGGGCGCGCATCTGCGGCCCGTGGATCAAGAAGGTCCACGCCAAGGACTTCTCGTGGGAGGGCCGCGTCGTCCAGTGGCCGCCGCTGCTCGAAGGACAGGTGAACTTCCCGGCCGTCATGGCCGAGCTCCGCGCCGTCGGCTACGACGACGCCCTCATCTCCGAGGTCCCGCCCTCGGTCGCCCCGATCGAGGACACCGCCGCCGCCATACGCCAGATCATCGCCATGTAGCCGATCCGGAGCCGCGCGATGGACGCCGAGTTCCGCGAGTACCGCGCCGAGGACGCCGACGCGGTGCGCGACCTGCTCAACATCGTGTTCGCGCGGGCCCACATGACGCCCGCGGGCTGGGCGCAGTGGACGGCGTCGGACTGGACGGCGCCGGTGGCGCTGGTCGGCGGCGAGGCGGCGGGCGCCATCCCGCTCAAGCGCCGGGCCTACCGCGTCGCGCCCGACGCCGAGGTGGTGGCCTGGGTCGAGCACCGTGTCGGCGTGGCCGACGGCCTGCGCGGCCAGGGCCTCGGCTCGCGGATGCAGGCCTGTGCCAAGGAGCTCCTCCGGGGCCGCGGCGACGTGCTGCTCGTCTACCGCGGCCACGAGCGCTCCCAGGGCTACCGCTTCTACGACCGCAACGGCCTGCACGACGTCAGCTACCTGCGCACGGTCACCCTCGAGCCCGTCGCGGCCCGCGCCGAGGGCGTGCGGTGGCTCGACGTCGAGGCCTTCCTCGCGCGCGAGCCCGCCTGGCACGCCCTCTTCGCCGACTGCTACGCCCGCTTCGGCGGCTTCCCCGCGCGCACCCCTGGCCGCCTGCGCCGCATCCTCACCGAAGGCATCTGGAGCAACGCCATCCGCACGCGGATGGCCTGCGCCGTGCTCGAGGACGGCGGCGAGCCCGTCGGCTACCTCGTCACCGGGCAGCGCGACGAGTCGTGGGACGACCCCGCCAGCGACGTGATGGAGCTGGCGGTGCGGGGCGGCTCGGCCGAGACTGCCACCCGCCTGCTCGACGCGGCCCGGAGCCGGGGCCGGCCGCTGCGGTGCCGTGTCTCGACGGCCGCGCCGATCGCCGAGGCCGTGCGGCGGCTCGGGGCCGAGCTCCCGCCGCGCGAGCGCGCCTCGATGGTCATGGCCCACGTGCTCGACGTCGAGGCCACAGGCGCCAAGGTCTGGCGCCACGTGCCCGAGCTGCGCGGCGTCGAGGTCCGGGTCTGGACGCCGCTGCGCGAGGGCATCCTCCACAGGGCACACGCCCCCGAGCGCACGCTCACCGTCGAGCTCAAGGAGCACATGCTCTCGCGCCTGCTCCTGCGCCGCCTCGACGTCGCCCTCGCCGTGGCCGAGGAGCGCATCACCCTGTGCGGCGCCCGGCCCGGCGACGTCGATGCCCTGGCCCGAGCGCTGCCCCCCTGCCCCTGGGTCTACCACCACATCGACTACCTGTGAGCCGCGCAGCCCGAGAATGCGACGACGTAAGCGCTTGCGAACATTGGCGTTAGCGATCTGCCCAGGAAGCCCCCTAGCAGCCCCGTACACGCACTTTACCGGCGCGCGACCCAGGACACCACCCCCCGCCGGGGGCCGCCGGCACGATCCCACAAGTGTAGTGCAGACGATTGCTTACAGAACATACCGGCCGGTATGGCGCGCGCACGAACGAGGCCGTATTCGGCCGCTGGGCCCCTCGCCCGAAACCGGGCCGCCGAGCTTGACACGGGGCGGCAGCCCGACTAGAATCCTGGGCCGAGCGCGCGGCCTCCTTTGTGGTGGTTGGATGACCCTTCTCCCCCTCAAGCTTGCGGTGCTGCTCGCAGGCGCGGCCCCGACGGGGCCAGGGCAGTGGACCATCCAGTCGGGCCGCGGCCAGGAGGCGCTGGCACGCCGCGTCGCCGCGCTGGTGCCCGAGGCGCAGCGCGAGCTGGAGGCGAAGCTCGGCCTCCGCCTGCGCGGCCGCGGCGCCGTGGTGCTGAGCCCGTCGGCGGCCAGCTTCCGCCAGGCCACGCCCGGGGTGGACCACCGCCACACCCTCGGGGTGGCCTACCCGGCCCGCAGCACGATCTACCTGAACTGCGAGGCCATCGCGGCCTCGCCCACCAGGAGCTTCGCCATCACACTGCGCCACGAGCTGAGCCACGTGCTGGTCGGCGAGGTCGTGCGGCGCGGCCACCGGCGCGTGCCCCTGTGGTTCGACGAAGGCGTGGCGGTGTGGACGTCGGGCAAGGTGCCGCTCTACAATCCCCAGGCCTTCGAGCTGGCCGTGCGGGCACGCTCGCTGCCGCCGCTCGCCGACTTGGCCGAGGCGTTCCCCCGCAATCCGACCCAGCGCGGGGTGGCCTACGAGCAGAGCGAGAGCTTCATCCGCCACGTCGTCGAGCGGCACGGCGAGCAGGCGATCCGACGGACGCTCCAGGCCGCGGCCGAGGGCGTCGCCTTCCCCGCCGCCTTCCGCCAGGCGACGGGCAGCGACGTCGAGACGATCGAGCGCCAGTGGCTGGCCCACCTGACCCCGCGCTGGCCCTACGCCCGCTGGTGGCTCAACGTGCTGCTCAACCCGTACTCGGCGTTCGGGCTGTTCGGGCTGATGACGCTCCTGGCGCTCGGCGCCTTCTGGGTTTACTGGCGGCGGCGGCGGCGGCAGTACGAGATCTGGGAGATGGAAGAGAGCTACCACGGCCCAGGCAAGGAGAGCCCGTGGGACTGAGGATGCGGCGACCGACGCTCCCGCAACGCGTGCGCCTGCTGTGGGGGAAGGCCCGGCGCCTCTACCTCGGCGTGTTCCGGCGGCGGTACGTCCGCGCCAGCCTCGCGCGCCGCCGCGGCGAATGCGCGCGATGCGGCGCCTGCTGCGCACTCGGCTACCGCTGCCCCAGCCTCCGCAGCAACGGCCGCGACACCGAGTGCGCCGTCCACAAGCTCCGACCCCTCAACTGCCGCCTCTTCCCCATCGACGAGCGCGACCTCGCCGACCGCGACCTCCTCTGCCCCGACGCCCCCTGCGGCTTCCACTTCGACGGCGCCCCCGACGGCCCCAGCGACGACGACGCCTAGACCCCCTCGCGCGAACCTGCTACAATGCCGCCCCGACGCGCACCCGCACCAGGAGCTCGCCGTGGCCGGGGACCCCAAGCCAGGCCCGCCCTTCCAGCCCGCCGCGCTCACCGTGTGGCAGAAGGGCAAGCGGCTGTGGGGCCGCCCGCGGCGGTGGTTCCTCGGCGTCTGCCGGCCCGGCTACGTCCGCGCCAGCCACGCCCGGCGCCGCGGCGAGTGCCGCAGATGCGGCGCCTGCTGCCAGCTCGCCGTTCGCTGCCCCCACCTCGTCTACGACGACGGCGGCGGCGGCTGCGACAAGTACGACGGCACCCGCCCGCTGAACTGCCAGACCTTCCCCATCGACGAGCGCGACATCGCCGACCGCGACCTCGTCGCGCCCGACTACCCCTGCGGCTTCCACTTCGCCCCCCGCGCCGCCCACGACGACGACGACCGCCCCGCCTGAGCCGTCCTTGACTCCCCGCCGCACGCCACCTATAATCGCCGTGGACCGTAGCGAGCGACGTGCGGCGAGGCGCGGGGGAACAGGCGTGGGCGACATCCTGGCCGTGGACGATGAGCGGGACGTGCTGCTCCTCTACCAGGAGGCGCTGAGCGCCTTCGGCCACCAGGTCACAGGCGCCATCAGCGGCGCCGAGGCGATGGACTACCTCGAGCGCCGCACGCCCGACCTCATCATCCTCGACCTGCGCATGCCCGAGATCAGCGGGCTCGACCTGCTCGAGTGGGTGCGGAGCCGCGACGCCGACGTGCCGATCATCGTGTGCTCGGCCCTCTCGGGCCTCCGCGGCGAGTTCGCCCTCTGGAGCTCGCGCATCGCCGCCTTCGTGCCCAAGCCGCTCGACATGCCGCGCCTCATCCGAGTCGTCGCCCAGGTCCTCGGCCGCGACCGCGCCACCGAGGACCCGACCGCCTGACACCGACGCGAGAGTGGCGGAACTGGTAGACGCGCAGGATTTAGGTTCCTGTGGGCTCGCCCGTGGGGGTTCGAATCCCCCCTCTCGCACCACCTGCCTGCCCCCGCCACGCGGTCACATTGCGCCAGCAGCCGACGTGCCGCCCGCCGGTTGACTCCGCAAGGCAACCTGCTAGAATGGGGTCCGCCCGATCACGGGAGCGCCAGGCGCCTCGCGAGGGGCCGCGACCGGCCCGCCAGCGCGTCCTGCGGCGCGAGCCGGGGCTCCCGCTCCGCCACGCGCAGGCGCCGGGCCGCGGACAAGGAGCGAGGAAGCGGTTGTCGCGAGGGTTCGAGCTGCTGGTATCGCGCTGCTGGTTTGCGCTGTCGCGCGGCCGACTCCGCAAGCGCCGGAAGATCCTGTACGCGCTGACCCCGACCCACCGCAACGTCGGCGACCACGCCCAGGCGATCGCCATCCGCCGCTGGCTCCACAGCCACTTCCCCGAGCTCCCGCTCATCGAGGTCAACGACCGCCGCGCCGCGCGACTCCTGCCCGCACTCCAGTGGCTCGTCCGCGACGGCGACCTCGTCCTCCTGCACAGCGGCGGCAACCTCGGCGACCGCTACCCGCGCATCGAGCACACCCGCCGGGCCCTCGTCCGGGCCTTCCCGCGCAACCGCATCATCAGCCTCCCTCAGACCATCTCGTTCAGCGACACCGAGCGCGGCCAGGCCGAGCGCGCCGCGACCCAGCAGGTCTACAACGCACACCCGAACCTCACCCTCATCGGCCGCGACGAGCGGAGCGCCGCCCTCGCCCGCGACCTGTTCCCCACCGCCCAGGTGCTTTGCGTGCCGGACTTCGTGCTCTCCCTCGACGAGCCGCCGGCCGAGCCGTCGGCAGGCCACGTGCAGGCCCTGCTGTGCCTGCGCGACGACGAGGAGTCGGCGCTCGGCCCCGCCGGACGCGAGGCCGTCGCCCGCCGGCTCCCCTACCCCTGCACGACGTTCGACACCACGCACCCCGGCCCCATCCGCGCGGAGAGCCGCGAGCGGCTCCTCGAGCAGACCCTCGAGCGCTTCCGCGCCGCGGGCCTCGTCGTGACCGACCGCTTCCACGGCGCCATCTTCGCCGTGCTCTGCCGCAAGGCCTGCGTGGTGCTGCCGACCGTGGACCACAAGCTGACGGCCGGCGTGCGCTGGTTCGACGACGTGCCGTTCGTCGCGCTGGCGCCGGGCCTCGACGCGGTGGCGGACGTGGCCGAGCGGTGCCTGGCCGTGACGGACCGGACCGTGCCCGACTGGAACGCGCTCTACTTCGACACCCTGCCCGCGCGATTGGGGCTGCGATGACCCCGACGCGATACCACGGCGCCGAGGCCCTGGACGAGCGGGTCGTCGCGGGCGGCTACTGCGTCGGCTGCGGACTCTGCGCGGCCGCGGCGGGCGGCGGGAGCCGGATGGAGCTCGACCGCTACGGCCTCTACCGGCCCCACCTCGCCGGGCCGGTGGCCGGCGGCTCGGGGTCGGTATCGCTCCTGG
>CBFDBL010000385.1:0-6409 GCA_965603035.1 uncultured bacterium | reverse complement strand
GCCAGGCGCCGGGGCCGCAGGCTCCAGTTGAACTCCTCGTCCTCCGGCCCCGTCGACTCGGCCGAGATGATGCGCTCGCGATCGTCAGGCATGGCGTCGTGCTTCCCTATCTATCGGCTGCACCGGCAGCGCCTGGGCGCGTGGCCTGCCGCAGGTGCTCTGTCGTCGTTGCCCGCTCGTCCCTCGCGGGTCGTCACTTCCCGGCTCGTGCGCGGAGGGCCTCCTGGACCAGCTCCTCGGCGCTGGCGATGTCGGGCCTGGCGTCGAGGATCTTGGCGAGGATGGCGTCGGCGTCGCTGGCGCGGTAGCCGACCTGGAGGAGCACCTCCTTGGCCTCGAGGACGAAGGGCTCCTTCTCGGCCTTGCGCTTGGCGGGCGCCGCGAGCGGCTCGCCGGAGGGCATGAGGGCGAACTTCCAGACCTTGCCCTTCAGCTCGGCGATGATCTTGCCGGCCATGCGCTTGCCGATGCGGGGGAGCTTGGCGAGGGTCTTGGCGTCGCCGCTCTCGATGGCGGAGGCGATCTCGCCGATGGGGATGGTCAGCGCGCGCAGCGCCGTCTTCGAGCCCAGGTTGCCCACGGTGGTGAGCAGCTCGAAGAACGCGCGGTCCATCTCCTCGGTGAAGCCGAGCAGCCTGGGGCGCATGTTGCCGGCGCCGCCGGCGCTCTCGATGTAGTAGAGGGTGTGGAGCGTGACCTCGGGCCGGTCGTCGAGGTCGCTGCGCCGCGCCATGCGCTCGGCGAGGCCGTTGGGCAGCAGCACCTCGTAGAAGAGGCCGTTCACTTCGACGATGGCCGCGTCGCCGCGCATGCCCGACAGCCGCCCGTGGATCTTGGTGATCATGCGGGATTTCCGATTTCCGATTGCCGATTGCCGATTGCGCCAGACATCGCTACTTCCCCCAGGCTTTGCGGGCCGCGACGTTGCAGTGGCAGAGGGCGACGGCGAGCGCGTCGGCGACGTCGGCGGGCTGGGGCAGTGTCTTGAGGTGCAGGGTGCTCTGGATCATGCGCTGGACCTGCTCCTTGCTGGCGCGTCCGTTGCCGGTGAGGGCCTTCTTGATGCGCGTGGCGGTGTAGGTGACGACGGGCACAGCGGCCTCGGCGGCGGCCAGGAGCATGACGCCGCGCGCGTGGCCCATGAGGATGGCCGTCCTCGGGTGGCCGTAGTGCGAGTAGAGGGCCTCGACGACGATGGCGTCGGGCGCCAGCTCGCGGATCACGTCGCGGACCGACAGGTGGATCTTGCGGATGCGATCGGGCAGCGCCGCCTTGTCGTCGCTCCGCACGACGCCCGCCTCGACCACGCGCGTCCGCAGGCCCTTCACCTCCACCAGCCCGTAGCCCGTCACCCGCAGCCCAGGGTCGATGCCGAGCACGCGCATAGAATCGCTCTCTCGGCGGATATTGTAGGGCGGGCACGCGGCCCTGTCAAAGCGGCCACCGGCGAGGCAGGGGCTCGGTGTGCAGGTATGCACACCCTACCTGTCGGCCAGCCAGCGGACGGCGTTGAGCAGGAGTCGGCGTTCCGCCCCCGTCGGCGGTGCGTCGCGGTCGCCCTTGCCGAGGCCGAGGGCGAGTCCGCAGGCGACGTAGCGTCCGCGGCCGTGCTGGCCGCAGACGACGACGGGCGCGCGGCGCTGGCCGTCGGTGCCGATGGCCTCCGCCGCGACGCCGCCTCGGGGCCCGACGGCGAGGCCGATCGCGTCGTAGTAGCTGTGGGCCGCGGCCTGGCCGAGCGGCAGGCCCTCGGTGAGCGGGTGCCTGGCCCTGGGCCGCCACGCCGTGCCCTCGATGCGGTCGGTGCCGCCCTTGCAGATGTCGGGGATGAGGACGGGGTGGGTGCGGTAGCCGGGTGCGTCGTGGGTGGCGAGCAGCCCGCCGCCGGCGGCGACGAAGTCGGCGAGCGCCTTCGCCGTCACCGCCTCGACGCCGCCCCGGCGCGGCTGGGCGAGCACGGCGACCTGGCAGGGCTTCAGGAAGTCGGCGTCGAGCTTGTGGAGGGCCATGGCGTCGATGCCCTCGGCCTCGCGCAGCGCCGCCAGGAGGGCGTCGGAGCCGTAGCCGCCGACCGCCACGCCGACGCGGATGCCTTCGCCCGCGAAGCGCGGCGGATGCCCCTTCGCACGCACCGCCTCCGCCGCGGCCCGCACCACCACCGAGAAGGGACGGCTGCGGACAACGAACGCACTCGAGCGGAACCAGCCGAACCGCGCCGAACCGCTCACCGCTAGCCGGTACCGTCCCGGCGCCAGCGACAGCCGCTCGCGCAGCGGCTTGCCGTCGCTCGAGTGCACGCGGCCGAGCCGCTTCACCCGCTCGCCGTCCGTCGTCTCGACGTAGAGGCGCCCCGAGGCGCTCCGCGCCGTGCGGGGGTAGTTCCCCTCGGCGGAGAGCGAGACGGCGACGGGGATGGGCGCGCCCTCGGCGAAGGCCAGGCCGCCAACGTCTGCCAGCCCGCTCGGGAACGCGAACGCCGCGCGCGGCGCGGGGTGGGGCGGCCGCGTGCGGTGGGCCGTGTGGGCGAGGGCGAGCGCCGGCATGCGGCGATCGGTGAGCTCCAGGTCGTTGCAGTGGAAGCACACGAACCCGTCGGCGCCGAGCCAGCGCGCCCGCTCGAGCTGGTGCACGAGGCCCGGCGCGTCGGCGACACGCCACGCGCCGATGCCGATGTAGAGCGGCGCCCGGCCGCCGACCCACTCGACCTGCTTCGCCACGTACTTCTCGAGCGACGCCGCGCTCGCGAAGTAGTCCATCGGGCACACGAAGTCGAGCAGCCCCTCCCGCACCCACAGCACCCAGTCCTGGCCGACGCTGTAGCGGGCGCCGTCCCAGGCGCCGAACACGGCGGCGGAGACCTGGACGCCGGGCCGGATCCTGTGCGCCTCGCGCGAGACCTCGCGGACGAGGTTCGTGATCTGGTCCTGCCGCCACTTCGTGAACGTCGCCTTGTGCGGCCCGCGGAGCACGTCGTCAGGCCACTTGGCGACCTTCACACCCGCGGCTTGCTCGAAGCGCTGGCGGCAGCCGTCGCAGAAGCAGGCGTGGGCGCCCGGGTAGCGGATGTAGTCGAAGTGGATGCCGTGCACGTCGTAGTTGCGGACGACCTCGAGCATCGAATCGCGCTCGAGGGCGAAGTTGTCGGGGTGGGAGGGGCAGAGCCAGCGGAGCTCGGAGCCGTTGCGGTGGTGCTGTAGCCGCTTGGCTTGGCGCATCTTCTCGACGAAGGCCTTGGGCGCGGTGCTGAGGTTGTAGTTGACCTTCCAGACGTGGAGCTCGACGCCGTAGCGCTTGCACCATCGGAGGCACTCGGCGATCTGGTCGCCGCGCTCGGCGACCTTCGGGGAGACGGGCAGGAGGTCGCTGGGGTAGTGGGCGAGGCCGCCCCAGAGCCGGTGGGGGAGGATGGCGTTGAAGCCGTGGGTGCGGAGGTGGCGGATGGAGCGCCGCCCGCCCCAGTCCTTCACGCCGTAGGCGGTGTGGATCCAGGTGCCCCGGAGCTCGGCACGGCGCTCGAGCGAGGTGGCGGCGAAGGCGGAGGCGGCCTCGGCGCGAGCCTTGTGCGCGGCGTCGATGGCCTCGGCGTGCTGGCCGGTGCGTGACAGGTCGGCGGCCCGCTCGAGCAGCTCGCGCGCCTCGGCCAGGTGGCGTCGGCCCCGCCGCCGCTGGCTGCGCCACAGGCGCCGGTCCTCGGCGCGCGCGGCCAGCGCGTCGAGGCTCGTCAGCGGCCCGACGCGATGGGCGGCGAGCACGGCCCTGCGGCTCGCGCGCCGCCACACCTCCGGCACCAGCTTGCCCAGCACGGCCAACAGCATCCGGCCCTTGGCCTCCACGTCGCCCGGCGTCAGCACGTGGCCCATGAACGCGCCGCGCGGCGACACGATGAGCGCCGCCTCGCCCAGCGGCTTGCCGTCCGGGCCGAGCCACTCGCCGACGACCTGCGCATCCGCCGTCGCAGGCTGCACCCGCGTCGTGTTCCACGACCCCTGCCGCACCTGCCGCGGCAGGCCAGGCAGGAGGGCCTGGCGCAGCCGCACCGCCGCGAACGCGCCCTTCGTCCAGCCGGCGTCCTTCGTGCCGACGAGACGGTGGAGCGGCTCGGGCGCGCTGTAGAAGAAGAGGGCCTTGCCGCCGCCGGCCACGTAGCGCTCGATCGCCGCCACCAGCGCCTCGGGCCACACCGTGTTGTAGGGGAAGACGGCCGCCGCGTACGGCGCCAGGCGCCCGGCCTCGACGTCCCTGTCCCGCAGCCGCGCGTGCGCGACGCCCGCGGCGTCGAGCGCCGCGATCGCCGTGTCGGTGTACGTCCGCGCCCCGCGGCCCTCGCCGCCTGGCGCGCGATCGTGGAAGCGCTGGGCGAACACCACCGCCACCAGCGGACGCTCCGCCGCGCCCGACCGCGCCGCCGCGAGACACGCCACCCACAGCACCATCGCACGCGTGCTCATCGTCCAACCCCCATCAGGGATAGCCGTCGCGTCGCGGAGTCTAACCGAACCGGCGGCCGCAGACAACCGCGCCCGCGCCGCGCATCTGCGAGCATCGGCGGCGGGGGGCCATCGGTCAAAGCTGATGCTCGGTGCGGGCGATGAGGTCGTCCTGGAGGTCGCGGGTGAGGCGGGTGAAGAACTCGCTGAAGCCGGCGACGCGGACCACGAGGTCGCGATGGTCCTCGGGCCGCTCCTGTGCGGCGCGCAGGGTGGCGGTGTCCACGGCGTTGATCTGCATCTCCTGGCCGCCGCGCTCGAAGAAGCTGCGCAGCAGCGCGGCCACCTTCGCGCGGCTCTCGGGCTCGGCGAGCATCGAGGTCTGGAGCCGGAGGTTGACGTTGTAGCCGCACTGCCAGCTCTTCACGGGGTCGAGCTTGAGGATGGAGTTGAGCAGGGCGGTGGGGCCGCGGCGCTCGCAGCCGGCGGAGGCGGCGACGGACGAGGCGAGCGGGGTGCCGGCGAGTCGGCCGTCGGGGGTGGCGCCGGTCCTGGCGCCGGCGCGGACGGCGGAGGAGCGGACGACGTGGCAGTTGCCGAAGGGGCTGCCGTCGCGGGGGTCGCGGCAGATCTCCTTCATGGGCTCGTCGCGCAGGCGGAGCAGCGCGGCGATGATGTCGTCGAGTCGGGGGTCGTCGTTGCCGTGCTTGGGCGCGGCCAGGAGCTTGGCCCGCAGGCGCTCGTGGCCCTCGAAGTTGGCGGCGCAGGCCGCAGCGACCTCGCCGAGCGTCGCCTCCCCTTTCTCGAAGACCACCTCGCGGACCGCGGCCAGGCAGTCCACCGCGTTCGCGAAGAACACGCCGCCGCACGACAGGATGTTGTATTTCGTGCCCTGGGTCAGGTCGCGCGCCCGCTCGATGCAGCCGTCGAAGAAGCAGGAGGTGAGCGGCGTCTGCCCCCACTGCATCTGGGCGTGGAGGACCCCCATCTCGTGGGCATACGAGCCGGCGATCTGCCGCCGCATCGCCTCGCCGACACGGGCCACCAGCTCGTCGAACGTCGCCGGCACGCAAGCGGGGTCGGCTGACCCGCCGTAGCCCTTGCCGCCCGTCGCGGCCCGCTCGAGGGCCTGAAGGTAGCCGACGTGGGCGCCGGGGTTGAAATAGGCCTGCCCTGGGATGGCCAGCTCGTTGCAGCCGGCGGGCACGTAGTTGAAGGCATCCTCTCGCGCGACACCCAGCTCCATCAGCATCGCGGGCACGGCCGTGTCGCTCATCATCAGCGGGAAGCAGGTCGAGCCGGCGAGGTTGGCGAGGCAGTGGTCGAAGAAGCCGGGGTAGATGCTCGGGTGCCAGCGCACCCACACGAGCGGCTCGGGCACCGACATATTGCCCGCCGCGGTGATGAACAGCCACGACAGCTCGTTCGTCTGGTCCTCGCCGTCGGGCGTGGAGCCGCCGACGACGAGTCCCTGGGTGAGGTTGTGCTCGACGCCCCAGAAGGTGTTGTCGCGCTGCTTGAGGAGGAAGTTCTCGCACAGCGCGAGCGCCTCGTCGTCGTCGAGGCGGCCCGCCGCCTTGTCGGCGCGGTAGAAGGGGTAGAGGAGCACGTCGAGGCGGTCGGGGGTGCACGAGTAGCCGTGTCCCTCGACGTGGACGGCCTGGTGGACGAGCCAGACGAGCTGCATGGCCTCGCGGAAGGTTGAGGGCGCCTCGCGCGCGACCTTCGCGCAGATGCGCGCCATCTCGCGATGGTCGTCGTGGCCATCATTCGCCAGGAGCTCGGCGTAGCGCTCGGCCCACTCGATGAGGCCCAGCAGGCCGTGTTCGGCGGCGGTCAGGAACTCCAGGCTTCCTGGATCGGTTGCGCCGTCGCGCCTCTGTCGCACCCGCGCGAGGGTGGCGCCGAGGCCGACGGCCAGCAGCTCGCGGTAGCTCGGGCTCAGGTGCCCCTGGTTGGAGATGAACTTGTAGGGCGCGGTC
>CBFDBL010000384.1:0-6413 GCA_965603035.1 uncultured bacterium | reverse complement strand
CTCGCCGAGCGTCTCAGAGCGACGCAGTAGTTCCACACTTGCGCAAGTGTGGAACTACTGGCCGCGGTCGCCACAGCCTCCAGCGTGTCTCCTCGCCCTGCGGCAGACACGCCCCTGTGGGGCCTCGCACAGGGGATGTCCCACCCGGGCCTGTGGCACAGGCTCCCAGCCTGTGGACCGCGGGCGCCATGCTCGTGCCTCGGCGCTTGATGCAGTTGCACAGGGGACGCTCGGGCATTCCCTCAGCGGGGCTCGGTAGCGGCGGGCTGTTGCTCTGCGGCGCGCCACCCGCCGTCGTGGTCGCTCTCGGCGGACGACGAGGACAAACCAGTACGAGGCCCAAGAACCCAGGCCTGGCTCCCGCGCGAGCCCGCGATTGACTTCGCGTCTGCCAGCGACTACGATGGACGCGTGCCGCAGACCCCCTGTCAGCACGGGAGGGAAGGCCTATGGGCTCGGGCTTTCTCGTCGGAGCATTCCTCCTCGTGGCGATAGGCTCGTGCGTGGGCGGCGAGCCGGGCCAGGGGCGGCTGGCCGTCACGGTGACCGAGCCGGGCGGCGGGCCGCTGCCGTGCCGCGTGCACCTGGCGATCGGGGGGAAGCCGGTCTACGCGCCCGACTTGCCGCGCTGCGAGCGCGACCCCCACTTCTGCTGCCCCGGCCGCTTCGAGACCGCCGTCCCCGCGGGCAAGGGCACCCTGCGCGTCGAGCGCGGCCCCGAGTATGTGCCGTTCGTCGCCGACGTCGAGGTCCGGGCGGGCCAGAAGCTCCAGGTGCCGGTCGAGCTGAGCCGCTGGATCGACATGAACGACCGCGGCTGGTACAGCGGCGACCTGCACGTGCACCGGCCCGTGGCCTACATGGCGCTGCTGCTGCGCGCCGACGACCTCAACCTCGCGCCCGTGCTCACCCACTGGAACCAGCAGCACTTTGCGACGAAGCCCCCCTTCCTCGTCGAGGCGCCCGACCAGGGCGTCGCCGCGCCCAAGCCCCGGGCCTTCCACACCCTGGCCCAGGAGGACGAGCGCGCCGGCGGGGCCATCATGGTCTTCGGCCTCGAGCAGCCCATCCTGCTCGGCGGCGTGACCCGCGACCACCCCAGCGGCTTCGCCTACCACCAGCGGGCCCTCGAGCAGGGCGCCTGGGTCGAGGTCGAGAAGCCCTTCTGGTGGGAGGCGCCCGTCCATGTGGCCCTCGGCAAGGTCGCGAGCATGGGCATCGCCTGCAACCACTTCCAGCGCACGCGCGTGATGGACAACGAGGCCTGGGGCCGGGCCCGCGACCGCGCGCGCTACCCCGGCCCGCTCGGCTTCGCCCACCACGTGCTCGACCTGTGGTATCGCTACCTGAGCCTCGGCTACCAGATCCCCGCCTCGGCCGGCTCCGCGTCGGGCGTGCTGCGGAACCCGCTGGGCTACGACCGCGTCTACGTGCACCTCGACGCGTTCTCCTACGCCGGCTGGTTCAGGGGCCTGCGCGAGGGCCGCAACTTCGTGACCAACGGCCCGATGCTGTTCGCCACGGTGAACGGCAAGCCGGTCGGCACGCGCTTCGCGGTCCGGCGCGGCAGGGCGCTCGAGGCGGTGGTCGCGCTCCAGGCACTGGACCGCGACCCGCTGGCGCGCGCGGAGATCGTGCTCGGCGGCGAGGTCGTCGCGGCCATCGAGGCCGACCCCGCCGACCCGCGCGTCCTCACGGCTCGCCGCACCCTGACCATCGACCGCAGCACGTGGCTGGCCGTCCGCGTCTTCGAGCCGTCCCGCGACGGTGGGAAGAACGTGCGGTTCGCCCACACCAGCCCTTTCTACGTGACCGTCGGTGGCGAGCCGCCGCGGGACCCCGCGGCCGCGCGCTTCTACGTCGCCTGGCTCGACACACTCATCGCCGCCACGGCCCGCAAGCAGGCCGCCGCACGCGACCCCAAGCCCTTCGACACCGTGCTCGCCACCTACCGCCGCGCGCGAGCGGTCTACGAGACAGCGGCGGCAGGGCGATAGCCTCGGCGGGAGTGGCGCGTTCGGGCCTGCTCCGCAGGAGCCCCGCGCGGATACCGGTGTCAGAGCATGGCCCGACCCCAGACGCCGGCCACATCGCGAATGCGATGCGAGGCGCCCTTGACTTCGCAGGCAAGCGAGTCGTAGACTGGGGCCGGCGTGCAAGGTGATCCGCTCGACCCGACGAGGAAGGAGGCGGAGCGATGAGAGGCCGGTGGACGGTGTGCGTGGCGGTGGTGCTGCTCGTGGCCGCGATGGCCGGGCCGCGGGCGGAGGCGGGGGAGACGATCAAGCTGCACATGGTGCAAGGCGGGGGGCACAACTGGAAGGCCCACTTCCCGATCCTCGCCGACATCCTGAAGCGCTCGGGGGACTTCAAGATCACCATGTCCCAGGATCTCGATGAGCTGAAGGCCGCGAACATCCAGAAGTACGACGTCGTGCTCTTCTACGGCTCGGGCAACAACTTCAAGTCGCCCGAGCAGGAGCAGGGCCTGTGCGACTTCGTGCGCAACGGCGGCGCCTGCGTGGGCATCCACTCGGCGACCGACGCATTCAAGAAGTCAGACGCCTACTGGGAGATGGTGGGCGGGCGCTTCTCGGGCCACGGCGGCGGGAAGTTCAAGGTCGTCATCACGGACAAAGAGCACGTCATCACGAAGCCCATGTCGGACTTCGAGATCCAGGACGAGACCTACCGCCATCGCTACCACCCGAAGTCGGAGAAGCTCCTGCACCACCTGGTCCGTTGCGACCGCGGCAAGGAGCAGCAGAGCATGGCCTGGGTGCGGCCCTACGGCAAGGGCCGCGTGTTCTACACCGCCAACGGGCACGGGACGCCGGCGTGGACGAACCCTGCCTTCCAGCGGCTCGTCGTCCGCGGCATCTATTGGGCCGTGGGGCGCGAGCCGAAGGATCCGCAGGCGCCCTAGCCCCGGATTGCTCCACGTGGAACAATCAACCGCCGCGCGCGTCTAACCTGCCGGGGAGAGTCTCGCCACAGGAGGGCAGATCATGCGTCTCGTGCTCGTGGGTCTCGCCGTCGCGCTCGCCGGGAGCGCCTGTGCCGCGGTGCCCGCGGCGGATGCGACGGCCGTCGCCGACGGCAACAACGCGTTCGCCTGCGACCTCTACGCCCGGCTGGCGGGGGAGGAGGAGGGCAACCTCTTCTTCTCGCCCTTCAGCATCTCGACCGCGCTCGCCATGACCCACGCCGGCGCCCACGCGCAGACCGAGGTGCAGATGGCCAAGGCCCTCCACTTCGACCTGCCCCAGGACCGCCTCCACCCGGCCATGGGCGGCCTCGTGGACACCCTCAACAAGGCGGGCGCGAAGAAGGGCTCGAAGCTCATCGTCGCCAACGCCCTGTGGGGCCACCAGAAGTTCCAGTTCCTCAAGCCGTTCCTCGACACCAACGGCGCCTACTACGACGCAGGCCTGCGGCGGGTGAACTACGGCGACCCCGAGCAGGCGCGAGCGACCATCAACCGCTGGGTCGCCGACCAGACCCGCCAGCTCATCCCCGAGCTCATCCCGGCCGGCATCCTCAACCCCCTGACCCGCCTGGTGCTCACCAACGCCATCTACTTCAAGGGCACCTGGCTCGCCGAGTTCGACCCCAAGCGCACCCGCCAGGAGCCGTTCACCACCGTCGGCGGCCAGCAGGTCCAGGTGGCCATGATGCGGCAGAGCGAGCGCGTCGGCTACACCGAGGGCAAGGGCTGGCAGGCCGTGGCCCTGCCCTACCAGGGCCGCGAGCTGTCGATGGTCGTCGTCCTGCCCAGGGCGAAGGAGGGGCTGGCAGCGCTCGAGCGGGAGTTCACCGCGCAGTTCGTCGCGCAGCGCCTGCGGCGGATGCGGAGCCAGAAGGTCGTGCTGTCGCTGCCGAAGTTCAAGCTCGAGTCGAGCTTCAGCCTGAACAAGGTGCTGTCGGCAATGGGCATGGTGGACGCGTTCACGATGAAGGCCGACTTCTCGGGGATGACGGGCACGACCGACCTGTTCATCAGCGCGGTGGTGCACAAGGCGGTGGTGGACGTGAACGAGGAGGGCACGGAGGCCGCGGCGGCCACGGGGGTCGTCATGGAGCTCAAGAGCGCCATGCCCCGCCCGCCCAAGGTCTTCAAGGCCGACCACCCCTTCCTCTTCCTCATCCGCCACAACCCCACCGGCAGCATCCTGTTCCTCGGCCGCGTGACTAGCCCGAAGTCCTGAGCGGAGACAAACCGATGAGGCGATGGGCCACGCTCGCGGTGCCCGTCTGCATCCTGGCGGGGGCGTCCGCTCCCGCGGCTGAGACCGGAGCAGTCGCCGCTGGGAACAACGCCTTCGCCACCAACCTGTATGCGAAGCTGGGCGAGGGCGAGGGGAGCCTCTTCTTCTCGCCCTTCAGCATCTCCACCGCCCTGGCCATGACCCATGCCGGCGCCCGCGGCCAGACGGCCGAGCAGATGGCGAAGACCCTCCACTTCGACCTGCCTCAGGATCGCCTCCATCCCACCATGGGCGGCCTCGTGCGCCAGCTCAACGAGGCGGGCAAGCAGAAGGGCGCGAAGCTCATCGTGGCCAACGCGCTCTGGGGACATCGCGACTGCGCATTCCTGAAGCCCTTCCTCGCGACCAATGACCGGCACTATGGGGCTGGGCTCCGCCGTGTGGACTTCACGTCGCCCGAGACCGCCCGCGCGACCATCAATGGCTGGGCCGCCGACCGGACGAACAAGCTGATCCCCGAGCTCATCCCGCCCGGCGTGCTCAACGCCCTGACCCGCCTCGTGCTCACCAACGCCATCTACTTCAAGGGCACTTGGCGCACGCAGTTCGAGCCCAAGCGCACCCGCGAGCTGCCCTTCACCCTGGCGACCGGCGACAAGGTGCAGACGCCGATGATGCACCAGACCGCCCACTTCGGCTACACCGAGGCGAGGGGCTGGCAGGCGCTCGAGTTGCCCTACCAGGGCCGCGAGCTGTCGATGGTCGTCGTCCTGCCGCGGGCGCACGACGGGCTGCCCGAGCTGGAGAAGGTCTTCACCGCACGGTTCGTGGCCGAGAGGCTGCGGGCGCGGAGCCAGAAGGTGGTGGTCGCGCTGCCGAAGTTCAAGCTCGAATCGAGCTTCAACCTGAACAAGGTGCTGTCGGCGATGGGCATGGTCGATGCGTTCACGATGAAGGCCGACTTCTCGGGGATGACGCGCTCGACCGACCTGTTCATCACCGCCGTGGTGCACAAGGCGGTGGTGGACGTGAACGAGGAGGGCAGCGAGGCGGCGGCCGCCACCGCCGTCGTCCCAGCACCCACCAACGGCGGCAAGCGAGTCAGCTTTCGTGCTGACCACCCCTTCCTCTTCCTCATCCGCCACAACCCCACGGGCAGCATCCTCTTCCTCGGCCGCGTGGCGAACCCGAAGGGATAAGGGAGACATCGCGATGAGACGAGCGGCACTGGCCGGCGTGGTGGCGATCCTGGCTGCGACGGCGTGGGCGGACCGGGGGTCCATCCCATTCAAGCCCAACGTCCAGGTCTTCGAGCCGACCCAGCGGGTGATGATCGCGTGGAACGGCGAGGAGGAGATCCTGTTGCTGAGCACCGATCTGCGCGCCTCCGCCGAGACGAAGGTGCTCGAGGTGCTGCCGCTGCCGGCCGAGCCGAAGGTCAAGAAGGGCAGCCTCAAGACCTTCGAGACGGCGACCACCATCATCAACCGCCACCTCGCGATGCACGCACGCCCCGCCCGCGGCGGCAGGAGCATGGGCGCGAACGATGCCCGAGCGCCGGCGGGCATGGTGACCTTCCACAAGAAGATCGGGCCCCACGAGGTGTCGGTCACCCGCGTGCTCGACGGCGCGCGCTTCGTCGCCTGGGTGCAGAGCTACCTCGCCACGCAGGGCGTGCCCAAGGCCGTCATCCCCGACGGCTTCCAGGCGATCTGCGAGGGCTACATCAAGGACGGCTTCGGCTGGTTCGTCTTCGACGTCGTCAGCCTCGGCCCCAAGCTCCAGACGATCGAGCCCATCCAGTACCGCTTCGCCACCCGCTCGCTCTTCTACCCGCTGCGCATCACCATGCTCGACCACGGGAACACCAGCATCGACCTGATCGTGCTCACCCCCAAGCTCCTGCGCACCTTCCCCGGCCTGCCCATCCGCCGCGTCCAACTCAAGCACCCGCCCATCGCCATCTCCGCCGCCGAGCTCCGCTCCATCAGCGACGAGATGTACGAACTGCTCGGCCGACAACAGGCCATGAGACTCCGCATCTGGAACTGCTCCGGACCCCTCGCCTCCTTCGACCGCGACCTCATCGCCCGCGAATGACCCCAACCCGCCTCGACGGATGAAGACCTGGGGGGGGGCCAGGGGGGGGGGCGGGTGACCCCCCCCCCCCCCCCCCCAAAACACAAGGGTGGGGGGGAGCGTCGC
>CBFDBL010000383.1:0-6422 GCA_965603035.1 uncultured bacterium | reverse complement strand
CGGGCCGCGGCTCCGCTCGCCCGTGGCTCCCGTCGCCTTTTGCGAAGGGCATGCGGGCTGTCGGGTGCACGAGGTGCGGCGGGGCAAGCGGCGAAGACGCCGCCCTCGCCTGCGTGCGACGACCCCCTGCGGCTCGGCCAGAGTCGAAAGGAACCAACATGTCTGTGTGGCTTGCGGACGGCACACCGACGTGCTGATTCCTCAGCGCTCCTGCTGAGCCGCCGCGCGGGGCCGCGTGACACGAGGAGAGCCGTCCGCCGCAGACGGACGGCGGCTCGGGGTCATCGCTGTTGGGTTCTGGGCCGTGTTCCCGGTGGCTCGCTCCGCGAGAAGTGAAAGCGGTGTCAGGCCATCGCACTCCATAGAAGACCCCGCCCGCAGACCGACTGCCTATGGAGTGCGGCGGCTCGACGCCGCTGATCCCGTGGCTCGCGTGGCCGGGGACTGATATCGGAGTTACGTAACTCCGATATCAGTCCCCGCCGAGGAGCCAGCCGCTGAGCCCCCTTCACTTGCTGGATGCAGACTTGGCCATGGAGTATGCGCTGGTCGGGAAGTTCATCGTCGAGGCGGTCGCGGCGTCGGCGGTGCTGCTGGCGGCGTTGCTGTTCCTCAAGGATCGGCGGGCGTCGCGCGCCGACGAGCTTGGCGACCGTGCGGCGGAGCGCGCGGCGCTGCTGAAGCTGGTGGACAACGCGATCGCCCACAATACGGCGGCCATCGAGGCGAACACCCGCGAGCAGCACGGCGCGGCCGAGTCGCTGGCGCGGCTGGCGGCGGGCCTCGACGCGCTGGCGGATCGGCTGGCGAGCCGGCCGTGCCTGCTCCAGCACCAGGGCGGCGCGGCGCGGCGGACGTAGCGCGGGCGAGCGCAGCTTGCGTCCGCCGCCGCTTTGCGCTAGACAGGCTGCACCGATTCGGCGTGACGGGTCCCCAGGCTGGCTGGCCCACGGTGGCCCAGCTCACGCCTGAAGGCGTGGACTCCGAACGCGCGCCAGGCTGTTTGGAGTCTCGCCCTTCAGGGCGAAGTCCGGCCCCCGAACGACGCTGGATCGCTGCAAGCTGTCCAGGCAGGCGGCTCCTAAGCCGCATTTCTCACCGGGGCAAGGGGAAGAGTCGGCGGATCCTGTCATCCTGAGCGGAGCGTGCCCGCCGCGGCGGCGGGGCGCGGAGCCGAAGGATCTCTCGGAGGCATAGGTGCGTGACAGAGCGTACTCATGGGGCCGGGGCCAGC
This sequence comes from uncultured bacterium, assembly GCA_965603035.1. GTDB lineage: Bacteria > Planctomycetota > PUPC01 > DSUN01 > DSUN01 > CAZDNN01. The sequence goes on along the minus strand of CBFDBL010000383.1, from coordinate 5,188 downwards.
GCTTCGAGAGATTCTTCGACTTCGTCCGCCGAGACGGCGGCCTGCGCTCAGAATGACCGAGTTGGCGCGGCGCTCGTGGTGAGGAATGCGGGCTAACGGCGAGCGTGCGAGCGATGCGGCGCGGCCGCGGCTCTCGATGGAGTCTTCGAGACCAACGGAGTTGGCTTTGTTTTCTAGTGTGCCCAGCCCGAGTTTTGCTCTTTGGTTGCGGCCAGGGGCCGCGATAGGAGGCACAGGCCGATGACAGGCAGGGCGATGACGCGACGAGGGTTCCTGGGCGGCGCGCTGACGGCGGCGACGCTGGCGGTGGTGCCGCGGCACGTGCTGGCCGCCGCGGCGAAGCCGCCGCCGAGCGATACGATCACCCACGCGGTGGTCGGCACAGGCGGGATGGGCAGCGGCCACCTGAACATGGCGCTGGGCGACCGCAAGGCGCGGCTGCTCGCCGTGTGCGACGTGGACTCCCAGCGCCTGGCCGGCGCCCTGAAGAAGGCGCAGGCCAGGGTCCCCGAGTGCAAGGCCTACGCCGACTTCCGCCAGGTGCTCGACCGCGGCGACATCGACGTCGTGCACGTGCCGACCCCGCCGCACTGGCACGCGCTCATCTCGATCGCCGCCGCGCAGGCCGGCTGCGACGTCTTCTGCGAGAAGCCCATGACCCGCACCATCGCCGAGGGCCAGCACGTCATCGACGCCGTGCAGGCCAACGGCCGGGTGTTCCGCCTCAACACCTGGTTCCGCCTCCACAGCGGCTTCTACGGCATGGGCTGCTCCGTCGCGCCCATCAAGAAGATGGTGATGCACCGCCTGCTCGGCTGGCCCCTCACGGTCGTCGTCGCGGGGTGGACGGGCTTCAACTGGAAGCTCAACTGGAGCGGGAAGACGAGCTACAAGCCCGAGCCTGTCCCGCCCCAACTCGACTACGACCTGTGGCTCGGACCGGCTCCCGTGAAGCCTTACTGCCGCCACCGCACCCACAGCAGCTTCCGCGGCTACTGGGACTACGACGGCGGCGGGCTCGCCGACATGGGCCAGCACTATCTCGACCCCGTGCAGTACCTCCTGGAGAAGGACGACACGAGCCCCGTCACGATCGAGGCCGTGGCACCGTTCCCCGCACACCCCGACGCCTGCGGGAAGTGGGGCCGGGTGGAGATGACCTACGCCGACGGCTGCAAGATCATCCTCGAGACCGACGCCTGCGGCCCGCCCACCACAAAGGGCCGCCCCTACATCGAGGGGCCGAAGGGCAAGATCTACCGCGGCTTCAAGACCGACCCGCCCGACCTCAAGGACGCGCTGGCCGGCCTGCCCGACCCGCCGCGGCAGATCAGCGACTTCAACGAGAGCATCACGACCCGCAACCCCTTCGGCCTCAACGAGGCCAACGGCCATCGCTCGAACCTGCTCGTGCACCTGGCCAACTGCGCGATCCGCACGGGCCGGAAGCTGACGTTCGACCCCGTGGCCATGCGTTTCGTCGGCGACGACGAGGCCAACCGCCTCGCCGACCAGCCGATGCGCGCGCCGTGGCACCTGTGAGAGGAGGTCCCCTTTCGGTCATTCCGAGCCCATTCGCCATCCTGGCGAATGGCGCCGAGGAATCTCTCTGAGGCCGCCCGGCAGGGCCACACCCTGTCGGTGTGGGAGTCTCACGCGACACGGGAGCCGTTGAAGAGAGATCCCTCGGCTCCGCTGAGGCTCCGCTCGGGATGACCCGTTGGGAAAGCGTGGAACAGGAGAAGAAAGCGTGATGGCCCGACGAAGAACGGCGATGGCTCTCTGCTGCGCGCTGCTCTGCGCCGCAGCGTCGATGGCCACCACGGTCGAGGAGCTGGTGGCGAAGCAGCCGGCGGCGACGAAGGCGGAGGGGCAGCGGCTGGCGGCCGAGATCGTGACGCTCGGCCCCGCGGCGGTCAAGGCGATCTGCGCGAAGCTCAAGCCGCCGGCACAAGGCGGCGACGTCCGCGAGCGGTTCGCCCTGCACGGCCTGGCGCTCTACGTCGCGCGGCCCGAGGCCGAGGCCGAGCGCGCGATGCTCGCCGGCGCCCTGACCGACGCGCTCGCCGCCGCGAAGGACCGCGAGGTCAAGGCGTTCGTGGTCCGCCAGCTCCAGCTCTGCGGCCGCGACGAGGCGGTCGCGCCCCTGGCGGCGCTGCTCGGGAGCAAGGACCTCTACGAGCCGGCAACCCAGGCCCTGCTGCGCATCGGCACGCGCCGCGCCGTGGTGGCGCTGGTGGAGGCGCTGCCGTCGGCGACGGGCAAGCGGCGGATCACCCTCGTCCGCGCCTGCGGCGACGCGCGCGACAAGGCTGCCGCCCCCGAGATCCTCAAGGATGCCGCGAGCGCCGACCGCACGATGCGCCTGACCGCGCTCTGGGCGCTCGCCAACATCGCCGAGCCGCAGGCCGAGAGCGTCCTCGCCAAGGCGGCCACCGTCCAGGCGCCCTACGAGCGCTCGCAGGCCACCACCTTCACCCTGCTCTTCGCCCGCCGCCGCGCCGAGGGGGGCGACGCGGCGACGTGTGCGCGCGTCTGCCGCGGCCTCATCAAGGCCAGGCCCAACGATGCCCACGTGGTGTGCGCCGCGCTCACCGCCCTCGTCCAGAGCATCGGCGAGGACGCGCTCGACGACGTCATGGCCGCCGCCAAGCACGACGACAAGGAGGTCCGCACCACCGCACTCCGCCTCACGGAGCGCGTGCCCGGCGAGGCGATGACCCGCAAGTGGGTCGAGGAGCTGCGCAAGGCCAAGCCTGCCGCGAAGGTCGACTTCCTGGCCATCCTCGGCCGCCGGGGCGATCGCGCGGCCGTGCCGGCCGTTGCCGAGGCGATGACGCACCAGGACAAAGCGGTGCGCCTGGCCGCGGTGGACGCGCTCGCGCAGCTTGGTGGCGAGCCGGCGCTGCGCGCGCTGTTCGGGGCGACCGCCGACGCCGACCTCGAGGTGGTCCAGGCCGCGTACCGCGCGCTCGGCCAGCGGGCCGACGCCACCGCGCTGCCGAGGCTGGTGTCTCAGATCGTCAGGAGCCGCACCAGCCGCGGCCGCGCGATGGCGCAGCGTGCGGCCGTGGACATCGCCCTGCGGGTGAAGGACCCGGAGCAGCGCGCGGCGGCCATGCTGCGCGCCCTGGCGACCGCCACCGACAAGGGCCGCGCGGCGCTCCTGAAGGCCATCGCCCGCGTCGGCGGCCGCGAGGCCCTGGCGATCGTGGCATCGGTCGCGGCGAAGGGCGACGACGACGCGATCCGGGCCCTCGCCGACTGGGCCGACGCGAGCGCCGCGCCTGAGCTGCTCAAGCTGGCCCGCGACGCCGGGGAGCTCACCCACCAGGTGCTCGCGCTGCGCGGCTACGTCCGCCTCGTGGGCGAGGCGCGGGTGGCCGCGGGCGAGAGAGTGAAGATGCTCCAGGACGCGATGGGCGCCGCGAAACGTCCCGAGGAGAAGCGGCTCGTGCTCTCGGCCCTCGCCGCCGCGCCGACCGCCGCCGCGCTCGAGGCCGTGACGCCCTACCTCGGCGACGCGGCCCTGGGCGCCGAGGCCGCCATCGCCATCGTGAAGATGGCCCCCGGCCTGACCGGCGCGGAGGCCGTCGCCGCGCTCAAGAAGGTCGCCGCGACCGCCAAGGACCCCGCCACCCGGGCGCAGGCCCTGAGCCTGCTCGCCAGCGTGCCGAGGCCCGAGTCGCTCAACGTCGCACGCGGCAAGCCCGTGAAGGCGAGCGTCGGCCAGCAGGGCGGCAACAGCCCCGCGAGGGCCGTGGACGGCAACGCATCGGACAAGGGCGGCTCGGCGTGGTTCGGCGCCCGCTGGCCCTCGTGGCTCGAGGTCGACCTCGGCAAGCCGACGACCCTCGACAGCGCCCACGAGTGGTTCTACTGGGACGGCCGCTTCTACCAGTACAAGATCGACGTCTCGACCGACGGCAAGGCCTGGAAGACCGTGGTGGACGCGAGCAAGAACAAGACGCCCGGCACCGAGCGCGGCGTCGGCCACGGCTTCGCGCCCGTCGAGGCCCGCTACGTGCGCCTGCACGTGCTGCGCAACAGCGCGAACGAGGCGGTGCACGTCGTCGAGCTCAAGGTCTACGCCGCGCAGGGCGGGCAGTGAGGTCGCCAGTGGTCGGAGGCATGGCGTAACGCCAGCGTCCCGCTGGCATCCAAGAGGCCGCCGGGACGGCGGCGTTACATGTCTCGCCGTCCCGACGCTGGAGCATCGGGACGAGGACGGGCTGGGGGGATGGCTGAGAAAGGAGATCCGGTGATGCGCCTATGGCCGTGGCTGCTCGTGGCGGCCGGCGTCGCAATGGCAGGGGAGGCGCCGAAGCCCGACGGCGAGGGCTTCGTGCCGCTCTTCAACGGCAAGGACCTGACGGGCTGGGTCGGCTCGGTCAAGGGCTACGTCGTCGAGAACGGCGCCATCGTGTGCAAGCCGCGCGGCGGCGGCAACCTCTACACCGAGAAGGAGTACGGCGACTTCCACCTCAAGCTCGAGATCAAGCTCACGCCCGGCGCCAACAACGGCCTCGGCATCCGCGCGCCGCTGCGGGGCAACCCCGCCTACGGCGGCATGGAGCTCCAGGTGCTCGACGACTCCGCCCCCAAGTGGGCCAAGCTCCAGCCCTACCAGTACCACGGCTCCATCTACGGCGTCGTGCCCTGCAAGCGCGGCCACCAGAAGCCCCTCGGCGAGTGGAACCTCCAGGAGGTCATCGCCAAGGGCACGAAGATCCAGGTCATCCTCAACGGCGCGACCATCGTGGACGCCGACCTCCAGGCCTACATCGACGGCAAGGACACCGCCGACCACGGCGGGGTCAAGCGCCACCCCGGCCTGCGCCGTGCGGCCGGCCACATCGGCTTCCTCGGCCACGGCTCCCGAGTCGAGTTCCGCAACATCCGCCTCAAGGAGCTGAAGTAGGCCACCACAACTTCCCTCTCCCTCACAGGGAGAGGGTGCCCGCCGAAGGCTTGGCGAAGGCGGGCGGGTGAGGGTTGGGGCGTTCGAGGGCCCGCACCCTCCCCCAGCCCCTCCCTTCCAGGGAGGGGAGCAAGACCGTCCCCTCTCCCTCACAGGGAGAGGGTGCCCGCCGAGGCCTGGGCGAAGGCGGGCGGGTGAGGGTTGGGGCGTTCGAGGGCCCACACCCTCCCCCAGCCCCTCCCTTCCAGGGAGGGGAGCAAGACCGCC
>CBFDBL010000382.1:0-6426 GCA_965603035.1 uncultured bacterium | reverse complement strand
CCAAGCTCCGCTTGAGCGTGGCACCCCCGAATGCAGTACTGGACCGTGGGTGCCACGCTCAAACTTGTTTGGGCGTGCGGGGTCGCGGACCTTCCGCAACGGGAACACTATAGGCCAGACGCCCAGGTCCTGCAAGCCGGGCTTGCGCCGCCGTGCCCCTGCCCGTAGAATCCGTCTACCGCACCCACGAGTGAGGGGACGACGATGGAACGGATCGGTTGGCTCGGCATCCTCCTGGTGCTGGCGGCGGTGGGCGCGCGGCGCCCTGCGTCCGCCACCACCCTCGGCATCGACGGCACGCGGTTCACCCTCGACGGCCGGCCCACGTTCCTCGTCGGCGTGAGCTACTACGGCGGTCTGGGCGCGCCCAGGGAGTTCATCGAGAAGGACCTCGAGGACCTGCGGGCTCGCCGCGTCAACTGGATTCGCCTGTGGGCGACCTGGGGGGCGCACGAGCACAACGTGTCGGCCGTGGACGCTCAGGGCAAGGCCCGCGAGCCGTACATGGCGACCCTGCGGTGGCTGGTCGAGCAGGCGGACCGGCGGGGCATCGTCGTGGACGTGACGCTCTCGCGCGGCAACGGAGCGGTGACGGCGGCAGCGCCGCTGTCGAGCCAGGCCGGGCATCTCCGCGCCGTCGAGACGCTGGCGAAGGCGCTCCGCCACTGCCGCAACGTCTACTTCGACGTCGGGAACGAGCGCAACATCCGCGACGGGCGCCACGTGCCGCTCGCCGACTGCGGCGCCCTGCGCGACCGCATCAAGCAGATCGACCCCGAACGGCTCGTGACGGCCTCGCACGCGGGCGACCTGTCGCGGCAGGACGTGGGCGAGTACCTGCGGACGGCGCGGGTGGACTTCCTGTCGCCGCACCGCCCCCGCAACGGCGCGTCGCCGTGGCAGACGGCGGCGAAGGCGCGCGAGTGCCTTCGATGGGCGCGCGAGGCCGGGCGCGTCGTGCCCGTGCACTACCAGGAGCCGTTCCGCCGCGACTTCAGCCGCTGGCAGCCCGAGGCGATCGACTTCCTCGTTGATGCCCGCCAGGCGGCCGAGGGGGGCGCCGCGGGCTGGTGCCTGCACAACGGCAGCCCCCGTCGCCGCTACAAGGGTCCGCGCCGCTCCTTCGACCTGCGCCGCGAGCAGGGCCGCCTCCTCGACCAGCTCGACGCCCACGAGCAGCTCGTCGCGCGCCACGTCGCGCACGTGGCCACGGCCAGCACGAAGACGTGGGTCGCCCTCGTCGGCGGCCGCTGGTACCTCAACGGCAGGATCACCTGCCCCGGCTCCCGCGCCGAGGGCCTGCTGATGAACGTGCGGATGGTGAACTGCACGTTCGAGGACCGCAACCCGAGGACCTGCCCGAGTGGCTTCGAGCCCGACGCGAACACCGCGGCGTTCATCGCGCAGATCCCCGACTACGCCGCCTGCGGCGTGCGGGCCTTCACCCTCTCGCTCCAGGGCGGGATGCCCGGCTACGAGAAGGCGCTCAACTCGGCCTTCACCCCTGCCGGCGACCTGCGGCCCGAGTACCTGGCCCGCGTCGAGCGGGTCATCCGCGCGGCGGACGAGGCCGGCGTCGCCATCATCCTCACGTGCTTCTATCAGCGGCAGGACCAGGTGCTGCGCGACGAGGCCGCCGTGCGGGCCGGCGTGGTCAGCGCCGCCAGGTGGGTTGCGGCGAAGGGCTTCGCCCACGTGATGCTCGAGATCGCCAACGAGCACTCCCACGGCGGCTTCGACCACGGGATCATCAAGACCGGGGAGGGCATGGCCGAGCTCGTCCGCCTGGCCAGGAAGACGGTGCCGGGCCTGCTCGTCTCGGCGAGCGGGATGGGCAACGGCCGCGCGAAGCGCGAGGTGGCCGAGGCCAGCGACTTCATCCTCATCCACTTCAACGGCACGCCCGTCGTCCAGATCCCCGAGCGAGTGAAGGCGCTCGGCCGCTACGGCAAGGCCGTCGTGTGCAACGAGGACGACAAGACGGGCAAGGAGGGAGCGGCAGCCGCCGGGGCCGCCGTCGCAGCCGGCTGCTCGTGGGGGCTGATGCTGAGCGCGGTGAACCAGTACGTGCCCTTCGAGTTCAAGGGCCGCCGCGACGACCCCGTCATCTACGCGGCGCTCAAGGCGCTGACGACGTCCGGGAGGTAGCAGACGGCCTCCGCCCCTCTCCCTCCGGGACAGGGCGCTGCCCGGCCGCTTGTGGCGGCCGGCGCGGCGGGTGAGGGGTTCGCGGCGGGGAGCAGCCCCCGTTATCAGGGATTCCTCCCATCCCGAACGCCCTCACCCGCCCGCCTCCGCAGCCGCTGCGGCGGGCGCCCTCTCCCGGAGGGAGAGGGCAGACGATCACTTGCGTTACTCCTTCCCGCCCTCGGGCCCCTTGTTGATGAAGATGTAGAGCCCGTCCTTGCCGGGGCAGACGAGGTCGGGGCGGCCGTCGCCGTCGAGGTCGGCCACGTCGAAGTAGATGCCCGCGCCCGAGGCGTCCGGGACGCGGCCGTGGTCGACGACCTGCTTGGTCCAGCTCTCGCCGTTCCACTTGAAGACGTAGACGCCGACGATCTCGGTGCTGCCGGGGTCGTTGCCGTTGTGGGCGCGGTAGCGGTTGCCCGTGACGAGCTCGGGCACGCCGTCGCCGTCGAGGTCCACGTACTCCATGCAGTGGTACTGGGCGAAGTAGGGGTCGATGGGGTGGCGTGTCCAGGTGCGGGCGCCGTCGGGGTCGAGGTGCTGCTGCCACCAGTGGAGGCCGTAGCCGTGCGCCTGGCCGACGATGAGCTCGTTGAGGCCGTCGCCGTTGAAGTCCACGACGAGCACGGGCACGCTGGCGTGGCCGATGTCGAAGTCGTCGTGGAAGGCCCAGGGCTGGTCGAGCGGCTCGTCGGGCGCCTCCCACCAGCCGTTGTGGACGACGAGCGCTCGGCGGCCGCCGATCGTGCCGAAGCCGAGGCCGTGGCCGCTCTTGTCGTCGCTGACCTGCACCTTGCGGAACTGGCCTGTGCCCTTGCCGTCGGCGCCGCGCAGCAGCTTGTAGAAGACGAGCGGGAAGGGCGGGGTGTTGGGCACGATCTCGAGCTCGCCGTCGCCGTCGACGTCCCAGGCGCGGGTCGTCTCGATGTTGCCGCACTCGTCGATGTCGTGGGTCGCCCACTCGACGGGCCGGCCCTTGGGGTTCTCGCGCCACACCAGCGTCTTGCCGAACCAGCCGCCCGTCACGATGTCTACGTAGCCGTCGCCGTTCACGTCCATCGGGATGGTCGAGAAGTCGTCGTAGTACTCGCTCTGGAAGAGCACGTCGCAGAGCTTGTGCTTCGTCCAGTCGGGCCCCTCGTACCAGAAGCCGCCGCAGACAATGTCGAGCACGCCGTCGCCGTTGACGTCGCACGCCGCGGCGGCCTCGAAGGTCCCGTCGTCGAGCTTGATCTTCTCCCACTCGATCCGCTTGTAGTCCATCGGCCTGTCCTTCCTGCCATGGTGGAGAGCGGGACGTCGCCAGCGGCGCCGACTATACTGGCGCGGGGCTCCAATGCAACTGCGTTTCGGCGCGAGGCGGCGGCGCGCGAACCCTCCGCCTCCTGGCCGGAGGAACCCTCGCGCGGGATTCCACGTCGGCATGCACCGCCGAGGTCTGAGAGCAAAAGGGGGCAAAACGGCATGCTAGATCCCCATCAGCCGGTGCGTCGGCGGCTCGGCGGGCCCGCCTGTTGCCGACAGGACGGACCGCTTCTACGGCAGGAATCGCAAAGGGACTTGACAAACCAGAGCGTTTCCTGCACGATGCTGCACAGGCTATGCCTGCCGAGGCCGCGCGCCCGCGAACGGCAGGGCATGCCGTCCGGCCTGTGCGGCGGCGGTGTGGAGGGCGGGCAAGGGACAGGTTGGCAGGACGGGTCGGGGGCCTCTTGGGGGGGCGCCGCGTGGAGCGTGCCGCGCCGCACGCGGGCGGGGTGGCGGCCACGCGGAAGGGGCGGTCGAGGGGAGCGACGGCGGTCGCGCTCGTCTTTGGCGCTGTCTCACCCGAGCAGTCGCGTGGGGTGTCGAGGGGGCTGTCGGTGCGTGCCGGCGGAGCGGTCCGTGGGCCCGGACCCAGGACGTGAGGGGGGTGAGGAGAGCGCGATGGCCGAGACGGCGGCACTGCTGGGGCTGTGTGCGACCTGTGCGAAGGCAGAGGGGTGCACGTTCCCCAGAGAGCGTGGGGTCCCTGTGCGGCGCTGCGAGGGGTTCGTCGGGTGCGACTCGTCGTCGCGCGCGCGCCCGGCGCGGGAGCCTCGCGGCCGTGCGGCGGCGTCGCCGGAGGGCGGGGCGCAGGAGGGACTGTGTGCCCGCTGCGCCAACCGCGAGACGTGCACGTTCCCGAAGCCTGAGGGCGGTGTGTGGGACTGCGAGGAGTACCGCTAGGATGAGACTGGACGCAACGTCCGAGCAGGCGGCGGCTGGCGAGGAGGTCGCCGAGCTTGCCGGGCGGATCGTGGCGGAGCACGCGGGGGATCGGGGCGGGCTCATCGCGGTGCTGGGGGCGGTGCAGTCGGCCTTGGGCTACCTGCCGGAGGCGGCGCTGCGGGCCGTGGCCGAGCGGATGGGCGTCTCGCTGGTCGACGTCTACGGGGTCGCCACCTTCTACAGGGGCTTCAGCCTCGAGCCGCGGGGCCGCCACGTCGTGTCGTGCTGCCTGGGCACGGCGTGCCACGTGCGCGGCGCGCCGATGGTGGTCGAGGAGTTCGCCCGCCAGCTCGGCATCGCGCCGGGGGAGACCACGGCGGACCGGGAGTTCTCGCTCGAGACGGTGAACTGCCTGGGTGCCTGTGCGCTGGGGCCGATGGTGGTGGTGGACGGGCGCTACTTCTCGAACGTCAGGAAGCCCCAGGTGGCGGAGATCGTTGCGAAGGCCCGCCAAGGCCTGACCGCGGCGGACCTGGAGGCCGACGACTATCTCTTCCCTGTCCAGGTCAGGTGCCCGCTGTGCAACCACAGCCTGATGGACCCTCAACGCCCGAGTGACGATCTGCCGTCGATCCGGGTGACCGCCGGCCTGGACGGGCAGCACGCGGGGCTGAACCTCTCATCGCGCTACGGGAGCCACGGCACGGCGTGCGAGGCATCGATTCCCGGGGGCTCGCTGCTGAGCTTCTTCTGCCCCCATTGCCACGGGGAGCTGTTGGGCCGGGCGACCTGCGTGGAGTGTGGCGCGCCGATGGCGCCGATGATGGTCGAGGGAGGCGGGGTGCTACAGGTCTGCACGCGCCGGGCATGCACAGGACACAGGCTGGATCTGAATGGCGCGAATGGCTAGCGGGGCGCGAGCGAGCCGGGCACGTCAGGGCGCCGCAGGCGCGCAAAGGGGCTGTCGATGGCAAAGCTGAGATCGGTGCGCGACTTCGCCGCCCTGCGCGATCGCCTGACCGCGCGCGGCGAGGCCGACACGCCGACGCTCGTGATCCCCGCAGGCACGTGCGGGCTGGCCAGTGGCGCGGGCGACATCATCCGCGCGGCCCAGGGCGAGATCCTGACCAGCCGCCTCGCCGAGAAGCTCCGGCTCCGCATCACCGGGTGTCACGGCTTCTGCGAGTCGGAGCCCGCGGTGCTCGTCGAGCCGCGCAGGACGTTCTACCCCAAGGTTGGCCCCAAGGAGATGACGCGGATCGTGCAGGCGGCGGCGCGCGGCGAGGTGCTCGCGGACCTCCTCCTCAAGGACCCCGAGACCGGCACGCCGCTGGAGACGCAGGACGAGGTCCCCTTCTTCAGCAAACAGGTCCGCAGGCTCCTGGCCTGGAACGAGAAGATCGACCCCCTCCGCATCCACGACTACCTTGCGGCCGGGGGGTATGCCGCGGTCGTGGCGGCGCTTGCCGAGCGCAGCCCGGCCTCGGTGGTCGAGGAGGTCAAGCGTTCGGGCCTGCGGGGCCGCGGCGGCGCGGGGTTCCCCACCGGGGTCAAGTGGGAGCTGCTCGCCGGGCAGCCGAACGGCCGCGGCAAGTTCCTCGTCTGCAACGCCGACGAGGGGGACCCTGGTGCGTACATGGACCGCAGCGTGCTCGAGGGCAACCCGCACAGCATCATCGAGGGGATGCTCATCGGCGCCTACGGCACCGGCGCCACGCGCGGCGTGATCTACGTTCGAAAGGAGTATCCCTCCGCGATCAGGCATCTCGCCATCGCGCTCGGGCAGGCGCGGGACCTGGGGCTCCTGGGCGACGACATCCTCGGGACCGGCTTCTCCTTCGACATCGACATCATCCAGGGCGCCGGGGCCTTCGTGTGCGGGGAGGAGACGGCGCTCATCCGCTCCATCGAGGGCAAGGTGGGCGAGCCGCGCCAGCGGCCACCCTTCCCCATCCAGAGCGGCATCGACGGCAAGCCCACGGCCATCAACAACGTCGAGACCTGGGCCAACATCCCGCTGGTCTTCCGGCTCGGGGCCGAGGCCTACGC
>CBFDBL010000381.1:0-6437 GCA_965603035.1 uncultured bacterium | reverse complement strand
CTGTCGAGGTGGTTGCGGGTGTGTGCGGCGGAGACCTGCGCTCGGAGCCGCGCGGTGCCCTCGGGCACGACGGGGTAGCCGAAGCCTGTGACGAGCACGTCGTGCTCGAGCATGCGGCCGGCGAGCCGGATGGCCTTGTCGGTCTCGCCGACGATGATGGGCAGGATGGCGGAGGGCGACTCGACGACCTCGTAGCCCTGGGCGCGGAGGCCGTCGCGCAGGTAGGCGACGTTCTCGCGCAGGTTGGCCACGAGCACGGGCTCGCGCAGGAGGAGCCGGATGGCTGCCAGCGCGGCGCCAGCGGTGGCGGGCGGCAGGCCGTTGCTGAAGAGCTGGGGCCGCGAGCGCTGGGTCATGTAGTCGACGATCGGCGCGGGGCCGGCGATGAAGCCGCCGGCGGCGCCGCCCAGCGCCTTGCCGAGGGTGCCGGTGATGATGTCCACCGGCACGCCGAAGTGCTCGGGCGTGCCGCGCCCGGTGCGGCCGAGCACGCCGTGGGCGTGCGAGTCGTCCACGGCGACGAGCGCGCCGTGCTTGGCGGCCAGCGCGACGATGTCGGGCAGGTTGGCGAGGTCGCCTTCCATGCTGAACACGCCGTCGGTGATGACGAGCGTGCGTCGGGCGTCGGCCGCCTCGTCGAGGCAGCGGGCCAGGTCGGCCATGTCGCTGTGCTTGTAGACGAGGCGCCGGACCTTGCGGCTGCACAGGCGGCAGGCGTCGATGATGCTGGCGTGGTTGAGCGCGTCGCTGACGACGACGTCGCCCTCGCCCAGCAGGGTGGGCACGAGGGCCTCGTTGGCGTTCCAGCACGACACGTAGGTGGTCGCGCGCGCGGTGCCGCAGAACTCGGCGATCGCCGCCTCGAGCTCGAGGTGGACCGACAGGGTGCCGCAGATGAACCGGACCGAGGCCGTGCCGTTGCCGTGGCGCCGCATGGCCCCCTCGGCGCCCGCCACGACCGCGGGGTGGTTGGCGAGGCCCAGGTAGTTGTTGCTGCACAGGTTGACGACCTCGCGGCCATCGGCGAGGGTGACCAGAGGCCCCATGGGCCCGTCGAGGACGGGCATGTGCTTGTAGGTGCCGGCCTCGTGTAGAGCGTGGAGCTCGGCCTTGATTGCGTCGAGGATCGCCTGGCTCATGGGGGTCTCCTGCGTAGTGGGGCAGGTTCCGGGTTTCAGGTTCCAGGTTCCAGGTGACGGGTCGGGGACGCGCCTACGTGGCGTGGGTCGAGCCCACGCCGGCAGCCCGGAACCAGGAACCCGGAACCTGTAACCGGTTGCTTCCTATGCCCTGGCGTCGCTCCAGTCGAGCACGACCTTGCAGCCCGAGCCGTCCTGCATCGCCCGGATGCCGGTCTCGAACTCGTGGAAGGGCAGCCGATGGCTGATGAGCGGCTCGATGAGGGTCGGCTGCCTGCGCAGAAAGCTCTCACACTGGTACCACGTGCCGAACATCCTGCGGCCGTTGATGCCGTGGATGGTGAGGCCCTTGAAGATGACCTGCTCGGCCCACTCGAGGGCGATCTCCTCGTGCGGAATCCCGAGCAGGCTCACCTCGGCCCCGCTACGGACGCACTTGAACCCCTCCTGGAAGGCCTGCTCGCTGCCGCTCATCTCGAGCAGGACGTCGGCCCCGCCGCGGTCGGTGAGGCCCTTGACGGTCTCCTCGTCGGCCTGCTCGAGGACGACGTCGGCACCCATCGTCGTCGCCAGCTCGCGGCGGTGCTCGAAGGGGTCCACCGCGATGACCTTGTCGGCGCCACCGGCGTGGAGGATGCCGACGGCCATCAGGCCGATGGGGCCGCAGCCGAGCACGAGCACCTGCTTGCCCGAGATGGTCTGGGCCATCACCGTGTGCATGGCGTTGCCGAAGGGGTCGAACAGGCAGGCCTGGTCGTCGCAGATCGCCGGGTCCACCTTCCAGATGTTCGACTCCGGCAGACGCACGTAGGGGGCGAAGCAGCCCTGCACGTCCACCCCCAGGATGTCCACGCTGTCGCAGATGTGGCTCTGCCCCGTGCGGCAGGCGTAGCAGTGGCCGCAGCCGATGTGCCCCTCGCCGCTCACGCGGTCGCCCGGCTGCACCCAGCGCACGCCCACCCCGGTGTCCTCGACGATGCCGACGAACTCGTGGCCAGCGACCAGCGGCGGCTTGATGCGTCCCGACGCCCACGGGCCCCACTCGTAGATGTGGCGATCGGTGCCGCAGATCCCGGTCTTGAGGACGCGCACCAGCACGTCCCGCGGCCCCGGCGTGGGGATGGGCGCCTCGCCCAGCTCGAGCCCCACCGCGGGCCTGGCCTTCAAAATCGCTTGCACGGCTAGGGGTCCCCCAGTAGAATGAAGGCGGCGTCGGCCGCCGTGTCGTGTTTACTATACTGAACAACCTGTCAAAGTCAATGAACAAAATGGACAAAGCCGAGGGAAACGCGAGCTCGGGCCGCAAGCGGTCGCGGACGAAGCCGCTGGGCGGGCGCCTGCGGGCGTTGCGGACGGCGCGCAGGCTCACCCTCGAGCAGCTCTCGGCCATGGCCGGGGTCTCGAAGGCCATGCTCAGCCAGATCGAGCAGGACTAGGTGAACCCGACCGTCGCCGTCATGCTCAAGATCGCGACGGCCCTCGAGCTGAGCATCAGCGACCTCGTGGACGCGCCGAACCGCAGCAACATCATCCGCATCATCCCGTCGAGCGACGAGCGCTACACCTTCCCCACCGGCCCCGACTGCACCATCCGCACGCTCAGCCCGCTGAACATGGAGAAGAACATCGAGTTCTACCGCCTGACCCTCGAGCACGGGGCCTCGCTGGAGAGCGAGCCGCACTACCCGGGCACCGAGGAGTTCCTCTTCGTCAGCAAGGGCAGGCTGCGGGTGCAGACGGGCGCTCAGCACGCGGAGGTCGGGCGGGGCGACTCGATCCACTACCGTGCCGACGTGCCCCACTGCATCGCGAACATCGGCCGCGGGCGGGTCGAGGCATACATGATCGCGCACTACCGCCGCGCGTGAGCTGGAGGCCCCCGATGAAGGTGCTCATCACCGACCCCCTGGCGCCCGAGGGCGTGGCCATCCTGGCCGAAGCGGGCCTCGAGGTGGTCGAGCGCGCCGGCCTCGCGGGCGACGAGCTGGCCAGCGCGCTCCGCGACTGCGACGCCCTCATCGTCCGCAGCGGCACCGAGGTCACCGCCGAGGCCATCGCCGCCGCCGACCGCCTCAAGGTCATCGGCCGGGCGGGCGCCGGCGTGGACAACATCGACCTCGACGCGGCCACCCGCCGCGGCATCGTGGTCATGAACACCCCGGGCGGCAACACCGTCTCGGCCTGCGAGCTCACCCTCGCCATGATGCTCGCCCTCGCCCGCCGCCTGCCCCAGGCCACCGCGCGGGTGAAGGCGGGCGAATGGCCGCGCAAGGAGTTCCAGGGCGTCGAGCTCCAGGGCAAGCGGCTCGGCATCATCGGCCTCGGGCGCATCGGCTCCGAGGTCGCCCGCAGGGCGCAGGCCTTCGGCATGGAGGTCGTGGCCTACGACCCCTACGTCCCGGCCGAGCGCGCCCGCAGGCTCGAGATCAGGCCCGTCGCCCTCGCCGAGCTGCTCGCCACCAGCGACGTCATCACCATCCACACCCCCGGCAGCGCCGACACCGACGGGCTGCTCGACGCCGCGGCCTTCGCGGCGATGAAGGACGGCGTGCTGCTGGTGAACTGCGCGCGCGGCAGCATCGTGGACGAGGCGGCGCTCGCCGAGGCGCTGCGCCGCGGCACCGTGGCTGGCGCCGCGCTCGACGTGTTCCGCACCGAGCCGCCGAGCGACAACCCACTGCTGGCCTTCGACCAGGTGATCGCCACGCCCCACGTCGGGGCCACCACACTGGAGGCCCAGGCCAACGTGGCGACCGAGATCGCGCGCCAGGTCGTCGATGCCTTGCGCGGTGGGCCGCCGCGCAACGCCGTCAACGCGCCCGCGGTGGACCCCGAGCTGCTCGAGCTGCTCGGCCCCTACATCGACCTGGCCGAGCGCCTGGGCCGGCTGATCGTCCAGCTCACCCTCGGCCGCATCGAGCGGCTCACCGTCACCTACCGCGGCGAGATGACCGACCACGACGTGCAGCCGCTGACGACGGCCCTGCTCAAGGGCGTGCTCGAGCGCGCACTCACCACGCCCGTGAACTACGTCAACGCGCCCGTCATCGCCGCCGAGCGCGGCATCGAGGTGGACGTGGTCCGCTCGAGCGCGCTCGAGGACTTCGCGAACCTGGTGGCCGTGGAGGCCCGGATCGGCACCCGCGCGACGACGGTGGCCGGCACGCTCTTCAGCCGCAGCACGCCGCGCGTCGTCCGCGTGGACGGCTACCACGTGGACGCGCCGCCGCGAGGCCACCTGCTCGTGACGCGCAACCACGACAGGCCGGGCGTCATCGCACACGTCAGCTCCGTGCTCGCCGAGCGCCAGGTCAACATCGCCGACATGACCTGCGGCCGCGACCACCGGGGCGGCACGTCGCTGCTGATGATCAGCATCGACGGCCCCGTGGACCCCGAGACCGTGCGCGCCATCGAGGCCTCGCCGCTCATCCTCCGCGCCCAGCTCGTGTCGCTCTAGCGCAGGAGGGGGTGCCCGTGTCCGCTCGACGCTGCCTGCCCCTGCTGTGCGCCGCCCTGCTGTGCACCTGCCACCGCCAGCCCGCCACCGAGATCACCGCGGGCCCCTACCTCCTGCACGTGGGCACCGCCGACGCCACCATCGCGTGGCTCACCTCGGCGCCCGCCGACACCACCGTCGAGTGCTCGGCCGGCGAGGCGCTGCCGACGACCCACGCCGACGAGCGCACCACCGTCCACCAGGCGCACCTCGACCGCCTCGCCCCCGACACGGCCTACCACTACCGCGTGAGCTCGGGGGCGGCGCGCAGCGCCATCCACGAGTTCCGCACGGCGCCGCGCGAGCCCAGAGCCTTCCGCTTCGTCGTCCTCGGCAGCACGGGCGAAGCCCCCGAGCGCCTCGCCCAGCTCGCCGAGGCCGTCCGCAAGCGCCAGCCGGCCTTCGTCGTGCATACAGGGAGCTTCCTCGCCGGCACGCGCTCCGACGAGCAGTGGGCACAGCGCTTCTTCCGCCCTGCCAGGGAGCTGCTGGCCGCTTGCGCGCTCGTGCCGGTCCCGGGCCCGCGCGAGGGCGAGGGGTTCGACCGCCTCTTCCCGACGGGCAGCGGCGCGCCGTGGCGGTCCTATCGCTATCTCCACGTGGAGATCTTCGCGCTGGATCTGCGGCGCGGCATCGCCGTGGGCGACGAGCAGTACCGCTGGCTGGAGGGCGCCCTGGCCCGAAGCGACGCCCAGTGGAAGGTGGTGGCCCTGCACGGCGCGCTCTTCCCAGGCACGGCGGCCGCCGTGCGGCCCGACCTCCGCCGCGTGCTCTACCCACTGCTGCTCCGCTGCCGCGCCGACCTCACGGTCGCGGGCGGAGCGATGCGCTACGCCCGCACCCTGCCCATCGGCGCGGGCGAGAAGCCCGAGCACAACGCCATCGTGAACGTCGTCGCGGCGGCCCACGCCGCCCTGCCCGCCGACCCCCCGGGCGAGCCGTGGCTCGCCCGGGTGTCCGCGCGCGGCAGCTATCTGCTCGTCGAGGCGGACGGCGAGGAACTGACCGTGCAGGCCATCGACAGCGACGGCGCGACCCTCGATGCCGTGACGCTCCAGAAAGCCGGCAGCCTCCGCCAGCGCCGCGGCGCCCTGTCGGCCGAGGCCCTCGAGGGCCTCTTCGCATTCCTCCCGCCCAAGGGCGTCCGCGTCGAGCCTGGCGACACCCCTCTGCGCCTGACCGTCACCGTCGAGAACCCCTACCCCGCCCCCATCGACGGCATGGTCCACTGGCAGGCGCCGAACCGCGCCTGGACCGTCGAGCCCAGCTCCCTCGCCCTCAGCGTCCCGCCCTTCGGCCACCAGCGCTGCGTCGTGAGCGTCACGGCCCGGCCCCCTGGCCTCGCCACGCCTCCCACGCCCGCCTTCGTCGCGGCCGGGCTGCGCCTGGAGTCGCGCGCCAGCCCGTTCCACGTGGAACGCGCCGGCCAATGATCGTCGCTGCGCGCCCGCTCGGCCTATTGGCCTCTGCATAACCAATGCAACGCTCGCCTGGCGCCAGGCCTTGCCGGTGTCGTTTGGCACACAACTAGCTTATTCTTTTCCCACCATGCGACCGAATCAACTTGACGCCCCCCGTCCCTCCCCATGTGGTATTCTCGATCCGTTCAGGTAACAGCGGATAGCTGTTACCTCACGTGGCGGCTCGGGATGCCGCCGCGTTCGCCTGGACCGGGCGGCGTGGGAGAGGAGGGCGTCATGCCGAAGAAGAGGGCTCATTGCGGCCACGTAAACAGGGGTCTACCGCAATACTGTTCGGCACGGAAGTTGCTGTGACCGTGGAGGGTAGCACTCGGTGGG